>DATGIR010000427.1:0-27444 GCA_035295605.1 Fimbriimonadaceae bacterium
CGCCGAGCCACTTTTCGCGACGGACGCCCATCCCCGATTCGACAACGCGGCCGTCGACGGATACGCGTTCCACTTGGACGACCTCGAAAAGCTAGGAGCCCAGCTCCGGGTGGCGTTCACGGCCGCCTCGGGCGGCACGGAACTTGGCGACGTGGCTCCGGGAAGCGTCGCACGCATCTACACGGGGGCGGTTATCCCGGCGGGGACGGCGGCCGTCGCGATGCAGGAGGATGTCACTCGGGACGGCGACTTCGTAACGATCTCGAGCCCAGTCGGCCGAAACGCGAATATCCGCCGTGCCGGGACCGACTTCCGCGAGGGGGAGCCTCTCCTCGAGCCGGGAACGCCTCTTCGAGCCGGTATCATCGGCGTACTGGCCTCTCAAGGGGTGACCGAACCGGCTGTCTTTCCTCGGCCGAAGTGCACGTTTGTCTCTACCGGCGACGAGATTGTCCCGCCCGAGGCATCGCCGGGTCCCGGGCAGCTTCGCAATTCGATCGGACCCATGCTCAGCCTGGCCTCCGCCCCCTACGCAGATGCGGCGAACGCCTACAGCCCGGACGACCCCGGCCGGCTCGAAGCCGTGTTGGAACTGGCCGCCGCGGCGAGCGACGCCATCTTCGTTGCGGGCGGCGCCAGCGTGGGTGACCGGGACTTCACGGCGAAGGTCGTAGCGCAATTGGGGACGGTCAGCTTCCATGGCGTTCGGCTTCGACCGGGAAAGCCGCTGCTGTTCGGCCAGGTGCGCGGCAAGCCTGTCATCGGGCTGCCGGGTAACCCCGCTAGCGCGTTTGTGTGCTTCCATCTGTTCGGCGTGCCGCTCTTGCGCCGGCTCGGCGGCTGGAAGTATCCGGGCCACACCTGGATCCCAGTGCCCTATGCCGAACGGCACCCCGCCGAACAGCGCGACGTTTTCGCCCGGGTCTCGATCGTCGACGGTGCGGCAACGCCGATCTTGGAGCAGTCTTCGTTCGGCATCCGGGCACTCGGCGCAGCGGATGCGTTGGCCCGGCTTCCGGCCGGCCGAAGCCTCAATCCCGGCGATCTCGTTCAGCTCGCCTGGCTCTGAGCCGCCGGCCGCTCCTGCCCCCATAATCACTCCAGCCGCATGCGAAGCCTCCGCGTCCAGCTCCTGATCAGCCACCTGGTGCTGGTTCTGCTACTGGCGGTCGTGATGACGGGCGCGATTCGGCGACTCTTTGTGCTCTCGCAATCGCTCAAACGGGTCACCCAGAGCGACTTTTCCGGTCAGATCTCCGCGGAACGCATGCACGAGGCGTTGGCGGGCGAACAGACGGGCATCACCATCTGCCTGATCGGCCGTCCCGACCTCGCGGAGTCGATGATCGCCGATGCCGACCACGACTTCTCGATCCGCTTGGTCGAGCACGCGGCCGCGGTGACCGCGCCGGATTCGAAAGAGCTCGCCGCACAAGCCGCGGCGCTTCACGGGCGGTACCGCGCGGCGATTCAGAAGTTCCTAACCACTTACCGTCTGCACGGAAGACAGGCGGGGGAAGCCGTCTACGTTTCGACCGTCCGGCCGATCGAGCACGACCTCAACCTCAAGCTTCAGGATCTCATCGCGGCCAACCGCACTTCCATCGCAGCCGCGAATGTTGCCGTCAGCAAGGACGCGAATGGGGCGTTCTTCACGAGCATTTTGGTGACGGCGGGCGCGCTCGTCTTGGCCATCTTCCTGGCCCTCCGGATGGTTCGGATGGCGCTGACTCCCCTTGCCCACCTGGCGAAGCACGCCGAGGTCATCGGGGGAGGCGACTTGACCCGCAAGATCGATCTCAAGCGGTCGGACGAGATCGGCGCCCTCGCCGACGCGTTCGACTCGATGGCGGCGAAGCTTGCCGAGTTGCGCAAGTCGGAGATCCGGCGGCTACAGCGGGCGGAACAGATGTCGGATGCGGCCCTCGAGAGCCTCTACGACCCGGTGGTCGTGACCGATGCGCGTGGCCGCATCGTCCACCTGAACTCGGCTGCGGAGGGAATCTTCGGCCCTACGCCCGAGGCCCGGACGCCGGTCGAGGATCATATCGCCGACCGACGCATCGTCCGGGCAATCCAGCAGGCCGTCCAGCAGGAGGCGGTTTCTGCCGAAGAGGGGGAAACGGCGATGATTCCCGTTCAGGTCGAAGGAACGCAGCGCACGTACCGGCTGCGCTCGAGCCCGATGCACACCGCCGAGGGCCTAGTCCTCGGGTCAGTCACGGTCTTGGAGGATGTGACCCACCTTCGTGAGGTCGACCGGCTGAAGAACGAGTTCATCGGCGTTGCGTCGCACGAACTGCGAACTCCGGTCACGTCGCTTCTGCTCTCCGTACAACTCCTCGAGGAGGGCGCGGCCGGTCCCCTCTCCGAGGCTCAGCGCGAGCTCATCGCAGCTCAGCGCAGCGACTTGGACCGCCTGGAACGGCTCATGCGCGAATTGCTGGACATCACCCGCCTGGAGGCGGGAACGATGGTTCCCCGCCTCTCGCTCGTGCCTGCCGCCGAACTCTTAGCCGCCGCCTGCGAAGCGAGCTACGCTTCGGCCGTCAACGCTCACGTTGCGCTCGCGATCGAGAGGGAGCCCAGCCAAGCAAAGGTGTTCGCCGATCGCTCGCAGATTCAGCGCGTGCTCGTCAATCTCATCAGCAATGCCGTGCGCCATACGCCCCCGGGCGGGGCGGTGACCCTCCGGGCATCCGATCAGGGCGATGATGTACGATTCGAAGTTACCGACACTGGGGTCGGCATTCCTCAGGAGTACCAGAGCAAGATTTTTGATCGATTCGTTCAGGTTCCCGGGGCTACCCAGGGTGGCGCCGGACTGGGGCTTGCCATCGTCCGAACCATCGTCGAGGCACACGGCGGCATAATCGGCGTTTCAAGCGTCGTAGGAGAAGGGAGCACGTTTCACTTCACGCTTCGGCGCGAGAGCGCGGGCGCGCCGTCGCCGGAGGTCCCCGCATAGGTCAACGCATTCTGGTCATCGACGACGAACCCAACATCCGAACGATGATTCGGCTGGCTTTGGAGTTCGCCGGGTACACGGTTGAAACCGCTGAAAACGGCGAGGACGGTCTGGCGAAGTTCGGCGACGGCTCCGGCTGGGATCTGGTCCTCCTCGACCAAAGGATGCCGGGGATGAGCGGAACCGACGTGCAGGCTCAGGTTCGTCACGTGGCGCCCGCCACCCGGCTTGTCCTGATCACCGCCTACGGGACGATCGATATGGCCCTGGAGGCGATGAAGAACGGCGCCGTCGACTTTCTTCGCAAACCGTTCACGGCCGACACCTTGCGGCTGTCCGTGCATGCGGCGCTGGAGCGGTCCGTCGTGACCTCCTCGGCGGTCCCGGCCGACGTCGTCCTCGATGCGTTCACCCGCACCACGATCAACGGATACAACTTCAACCTTCTCGCAACCCACGTGGATGACCGGACCCGGGAACGCAGCGCCCAGTTCGAAGTGGCACGCCCCGATGGCTTGACGGCTGAAGTCGTTGTGAAGCTCCCGCCCTTCGTGATGGAGTTGGTCAAAGCGTACGCCGACTGCGAACAGATGCCGGGCGACGATCGATTCTGGGCCGCCCTCACTGAAGAAGCGCTCGCCAACTACCTGTGGCAGAACGCCGAGCTGCCTCCCAGCAACATGCTCACGATAAACGATTTGACCCCTGGCCTCCAGCGATGGTTGGACGCCATACTCACCGTGGACTCCGCTAATGCCGACCAAGCCTGACGACGCGTCGCTAACATCCGGCTCGGGTTCAGGCCGCGGGGCACTCAAGATCTTCCTCGGCTTTGCCGCGGGCGTTGGCAAGACCTACGCGATGCTGGACGAGGCCCATCGGCGGCGATCCCGCGGGCAAGACGTCGTCATCGGGTTCGTCGAGGCTCACGGCCGAGCGACGACCGCCGAGCTGGCGAGCGACCTCGAGGCCGTGCCGCGAAAGACGGTCGAATTCCGGGGAGCGACGGCCGAGGAGCTCGACACCGAGGCTGTGCTGGCTCGAAAGCCGTACGTCGTTCTCGTTGATGCCCTCGAGCATACGAATGCGTCCGGGAGCGCACGGGAAAAGCGCTGGCAGGATGTTGACGTCATCCTCGAGGCGGGGATCAATGTGCTCTCCACACTCGATGTCGAGCACCTCGAGAGCCTGAACAACAAGGTATCCGACATTCTCGGCACGGAGATCAAGGACACGGTCCCCGATCGCGTTCTCCACGAGGCAGCCGAGATCGAGATGATCGATATACCGGTCCGTGCCCTCATCAACCGGCTCGAGCGGGGCGACGTCGTTCCGATGGAGCAGGTGGCGGAGGCGCGAGCCGGATTCTTCCGCGAGGGCAACCTCTCCGCGATGCGCGAGTTGGCCCTGCGCGAGGCTGCGGGCCGGGTGGACGAAGAGCTGACCGAGTATCGCCGTGAGAAGCGGATCGAGAAGCCGTGGGCGGTGCACGACAAGGTGATGATCTGCCTCAGCCCCAACGACGGATCGCTACGGTTGCTTCGCCGGGGCTGGCGACTCGCCCAGCGGCTCCACAGCCAGGCAGTCGCCGTCTTTGTGGAGGAGCGAGCCCCCGACGAAAAGGAGGAGCGAATTCTCAGAGAAGACGTTTCACTCGCCGAGCGGCTCGAGATACCGGTGGTGAAGCTGACCGGCAAGGTCGTCGATCAACTCATCGAGTACGCCCGTGCCAACGCGATCACCCAGATCGTGATCGGCCACTCGAACCGGACGAGCATTCAGCAGCGGTTCAAGAGCTCGATCATCACCGACCTTGTTCGCGAGCTCAAGACGATCGACATCCTCGTCGTCGCAGCCGAGAAACAGCCGAACACCTAGCCGCGGCCTACCGCAATTTTGGAGCAAGTGCTACCATCTGGCCGCGCCCGATCGGCGGGCGCCTACGCATCCAACCGTTAGGAGGGATTCGATGCTGAAAATAGCAACCAGCTTCCTGCTTGGTGTGGCGCTTACCCTGGCGGTAACCGCCTTCTCTCGGACCCGTCAGAACACGCCCACGGGAAGCGACCAGCTCACGCGGGCGACGTTCATCAACAACGCAGAGTATCAGGACGGCTTCACGCTCCAAGTCTTAAACTTGGTGAACGTCGCCCAACGCATTCGAAGCGGCCATGCGCCTCAGCTTGAGAACGATATCGCCCACACCCTGCCCCAATACCTTCGCTTCATGGAAAACTTCGGGGACACGCCAACCCGAACCGCCACATTCTATGTGGCGGGCAACCTGTTCAAGGCCTCGAACATAACCGTGCCGGCCGATCTCCAGCGCCAGATCGCGCTCGCGAATGCCAAGGCGAAGCAGGTTCTCTCCAAGGACTGCTTCCAGCAGATATCCTGCATTCCCGGCGCCGGGTGCGTGCCGTGGCCGACGAGCCTTAAGCCGGTAAACCCGAAGGTCCTCGATCCTCAGGGCTGGCACTACATTCAAGGATCGCACTGCGGGTTCAGTTGGCCGAAGTTCTGGAAGCTCGAATGCGGCGAACCAATCGGCCTCACCCCCTGCACGGGCGACGACTGATACCGGCCGCCGCCTCGGCTTAGCGCCGGGTTCCGGCCCTGGCAGCGGCCTTCTTGGTTCCCCGCTTAGCGAACCGGGAGGGCCGCTGACTGGGCCCGGCCAGCCGCTTGGCGGCCAGAAGTTCATTGGCGCGTTCCGGCGTCAACGTAACCGGGTCGGTCCCACGCGGCAGCGTCGCGTTCGTGGTCCCGTCGGTTACATAGGGTCCGAAACGACCGCTCATCACCTTCACCGGACCGGCCGCGCCTTCAAGAACCCCGAACTCTTGGATCGGCGCCATGGGCTCGCGGCGGGCTGCCTTGAATTTTGGCTCCTTCAGGATTGCCACTGCCTCGTCGAGGCCGATCGTAAACCCCTTTCGCCAATCCTCGAGCGTGCGGCGCTCGGTGCCGACTTCAACGTAGCCGCCGTACTTGCCCATCTTGTAGACCACCGGCTCCTTCAGCTCCGGGTGGGTTCCGATGGTCCGAGGCAGGTGGCATAGCTGCTCCAAGTCGATCTGCGAAAGCGTTCTAGGATCGACGTTGGGCGGTAGCGAGATCCAGCGCGGCTTCTCCTTGGCTTCGAGCTCCTCGGGCGTTCGCTCGACCTCCAGGTAGTAGCCCTGGCGGTTCCTCAGCAGCAGGCGTCGCCCGGTGACGGGGTCGTTCCCGATTGATTCGGCATCCGGCTGCCCGCCGGCGAGAAGGTCGAGCGCCATCTCCATCGTGAGATCCGCGGGAGCTATATCCTCAGGAACGTTCGCGAAACGCTTGTTCTCCCGCGGTCCCAACTGGAGGAAAGCATTCCCGCTCGTGCCGATGCGGATGATCAGTTCTTCGCCAGTCTCAGGATGCTGACCCAGCTTGAAGGCCGGATAGGGGATTTCGCGCTTTCGACCGTCGACGGCCGTCTTCAGGCCCTGGCTACCCAGGAAGAACCGACTCAGATACTCTTTCGAGTTTGCCTTTCCGTTGGCGATCTCGTCGAGCTCGTCGTCCATGTTGCGCGTGAAGTCGAGGTCGGTGAACTCACCGAAGTTGCCTTCGAGGACCTCCATCGTCAGGAAGGCCTTGAAGAACGGAATCAGCTGCTTCCCGGACTTTCGAACATAGCCGCGATCAACGATGACCGAGATGATCGAGGCATAGGTGCTTGGCCGGCCGATGCCGTTCTCTTCGAGCTTCTTGATGAGGGTGGCGTCGGTGTAGCGCGCGGGCGGCTTGGTAGAGTGGCCGAGCGCGTGAACGGCGTTCTGCTTGAGGGTGAGCCCCTTCGAGAGCCGGGGCAGGCGCCCGTCGCTGCCCTCGGAATCGCCTTCGGGCTCGTCGGCGCCTTCCGTGTAAAGGCGCTGGTAGCCGTCGAAGAGCACCTGCTTACCGGTCGCGGTGAAGCCGAGCCGCTTGCCACCAGCCGTCACCTCGATGTCGGCCTCGGTCTTGAGCACGCGAGCCGACTTCATCTGGCTGGCGACCGCCCGCTTCCAAATCAGGTCGTACAGCTTGTGTTGCTCGTCGGTCAAGTGCTTCTGGATGGCCGAGGGGCGCCGGTTCGCGTCGGTCGGGCGGATCGCCTCGTGCGCCTCCTGGGCATTGCGAACCTTGCTCGTGTAGTGGCGCGGCTTCTCAGGCAGGCAATCGGCGTACTCGCGCTCGATCAGCCCCCGGATTCGGCCGATCGCTTCTCCCGCGAGGGTCAGGCTGTCGGTTCGCATGTACGTGATCAGACCGACTTGCTCGCCGCCGATGTCGATGCCCTCGTACAGCGTTTGGGCGATCCGCATCGTTCGATCCGCACTGAACCCGAACTTCCGGTTCGCGTCCTGCTGCAAGGTCGTCGTCATGAAGGGCGGCGCCGGGTGCTCGGCGGCTTCGGTCGTCTCGACCGATGCCACCGTCCAGGGTTGGGCCGTATGCGCAACCGCCGCCAGTTCGTTGGCAGAATCCTCATCGAGGAGCACTCGAGGCTCCTTGAGCGTCCTCTTGAGCTCACCGGTCTCGTCGTCGAAATCGGCGCCGGTCGCCACGCGCTTTCCATCAAGGCTTCTCAGGGCGGCGGAAAAACCGATGCCGTCGGCTTCGAGGTCGGCCTTCAAGTCCCAGTAGCTCGAGCTCTTGAACCGGCGGCGCGCCTTCTCCCGATCGACGATGAGCTTGACGGCGGGGGTTTGCACCCGTCCCGCGCTCAGATTCCGCATCACGCGGGACCAGAGCACCGGAGAAAGCGTGTAGCCGTAGAGGCGATCGAGGATTCGACGGGTCTCCTGCGCATCGACGAGCGAAGTATCGATCTCTCGGGGGTGGGCGAGTGCCTCGCGAATCGCATCCTTGGTGATCTCGTGGAACGCGATCCGTTTGATGACGACCGACTTGGGTGGCTTGAGAACTTGGAGGAGGTGCCACGAAATCGACTCGCCCTCGCGGTCTTCGTCGGTGGCGAGCACGAGCGTCTCTTTTCCTTTCAGCGCATCGCGCAGTTTCTTAACCTGGGCGGCCTTTCCGGACGGAACTTCGTAGATGGGTTCGAAGCCGTTGTCCACGTCGACGGCGTAATCCGCCCACCATTTCTTGCGAATTGGCTCGGGCAATTCCTTGCCGTTCAGCGGCAAATCGCGAATGTGGCCGACGCTCGCCGCCACCTCATAATCGCTTCCAAGGTAGCCGGCGATCGTCTTCGCCTTTGCGGGCGACTCCACAATCACCAGGTTTTTTGCCATACGCTCTCTTTTCGGTTCGGCTCCTGCGCGCGATTAGCGGCGCGATCCACGACCCGCGCATCATACCGAACGTTGACGCTCAAGTGTCAAACGACTGGGCCCCCATACAATGCGCCGGGCGCGCACAATTAACGTGCGAAATCAGGAAGTTTTAGCCCCCGACCCAACGTTCTATAACTTAGACGCGTCTTCACCGAGATACGCCAATGCGATCACCCCTTTTTCTATTTTTTTCGACTGCCCTGCTGGCCGGCGCTGCCTCGGCGGCGCAGACGGAATACCTCGGTCTGTATATGCAGGGCGGAAAGGTGGGCTATTCATCGTATTCGGCAGGTCCGGCGAAGCTGAACGGAAAGAAGGTCACGAAGACGGTTTCGACGACCAAACTCTCGCTCAAGGTGATCGGGCAGGACACCAAGGTTTCCATCGACGGCGTCACGTTCGCGGACGCCCATGGACATCCGATCCGAATGACGTTCGACCAAGTGAGCGCCGGGCGCCGGCAGTACGTGGTAGCCGATTTCGGGCCGACCTCGGCAAAGATTCGGGTCGACAACAGCGGCACGATCTCGGTGAAGAAGCTCCCGATTCCCAAAGGGGCCGAGATCGTCGACGACCCGATGGAGGGGCTCGTCTTCGCGAAGGCGAAGCGCGGGCAGACGAAGACCGTGTACGTCCTTGACCCCACGACCATCTCCTTCGTCAAGAACACGATCGAGTACAAGGGCAAGGCTAACACCGACGTCCACGGCAAGCCGGTTACCGCGGAGTGGGTTCAGATTCGCGATCCCCGCGCGAACACCGACGTCTATTGCAAGGCCAACGGCGATCTCGTGAAGGTTGCCGCCCCTCTCGGGATCGAGATGTATCCGGAGAGCAAGTCGCTCGCGATGTCCCCTGCCAGCGGCGACTCGAAGGTGGATCTGGCCTCCGGGTCGAGGATCACGCCGGTAGGAATGCTCACGTCGCCCGAGCGGCTGATCGACCTGAAGCTCGACATTAAGGCGCCCGGCTTGGAGCGCTTGCCGTCCGATGACCACCAAACCGCAACGAAGACCGGCGCGACCTGGCAGCTCGAGGTCCATCCTCCGCGCACGAACGTGCCTGCCGGTACGACCATCGCCGCTGCCGCCAAGGGGCACGAAGTCTGGATCAAGGCTGACCTGAACGTGCCCGCCCATACTGCGCGCTTCCAAAAGCTTGCAAATGAAATCCTCGGGGGCGAGACGGACGTAACTAAAGCAGCGGCGAAGATTCAGCTTTACGTGTATCACAAGATGCGGCCGGATGCAAGCATTGCCGTCCTTCGGGACGCGAACGAAGTCCTCGACACATGCCGGGGCGTATGCCGCGACTACGCGATCCTAACGGCAACCCTGTTGCGCGCCGCCGGTATCCCAACCCGGTTGGCGACCGGACTCGTGAGTTGGGACGGCGACTTCTACTATCATGCGTGGGTGTCAGTCTTCGACGGCAAGCACTGGATCGGAATCGACTCGACCACGGATGAGCCACAGATCTCGGCAGCCCACATCGAACTGGCGGTCGGATCCGTCGGCGACGCGTTCACGGGCCCCGTTCTTGATCACCCGGTGCTGAAGGTGGTGTCGTCTCAATAATGAAAGTGGAAGACCCGCCTCAAACCGATTCACCGCCGGCCAAGGTTACGGTTTCGCCGTCTTCCGGCCCTCGACGGCTGGTCGGGCGGTTTATCACGGTCGGCGTGTTCGCGGCGGGGTTCGCGGTGCTCTTCGCCATCGGCGGCCCATGGCTTCTAAACCTCATCTATCTGACCGTCAATCATCTCAAGGGCGGGCAACGCCTTTGGGAACCTGAGAGCCCGCTCACGATCATCCCTCAGGCGCTTCTCGGCTCCGTCGTCGGCCTCGGCGCCGGGAACGCCTTCTTCCGGTTGTGTGTTCGGGGCGGCCACCGCTGGGAGCGGATGGACATCGCGGATCGGGTCACGCTCGCGATCAGCGTGTTCTTCGGCCTGTTTGTCTCGATCCCATTCCTGATGATCTTCAACAGCATGGGCGTTCCGCCCGGCTGGCTCGCGCTCGGAGCTTGCGGGGTGGTGCTGGGTTCGATCAGCCTCGGAATCTACGTGCTGCAATCGATGACGGAGATGCTTCCGTGGTACAAGAATCGGCCCGCTTCGAAGCGAACGGGGATCAAGATTCTCGACACCAACGTGATCATCGACGCGCGGATTTACGACGTCGCCCGCACCGGATTTCTGGAAGGAGAGATCTACGTGCCGAACTTCGTCTTGGAGGAGCTCCAGCACATCGCCGACCACCATGACGGCCTGAAGCGCCAACGCGGTCGCCGCGGTCTCGACGTTCTCAAGCATCTGCAAGCCGAATTCCACATGGAGGTCGGCAAGTACGACCGGTTCGCGCCGGACCCGAACGAAGAGGTCGACTCCCGCCTGGTTCGGATCGCCAAGGCGATCGGGGCCGATATCGTGACCAACGATTGGAATCTGAACAACGTGGCCAAGTTGCAGAACGTCAAGATTCTGAGCCTCAACGAACTCGCACTCACTCTACGGCCAAACGTGTTGCCTTCGGAGTCGCTTGAACTCACCATCATCCGCGAGGGCAATCAGCCGGGACAGGGGGTGGGCTACCTCGACGACGGCACCATGGTCGTCGTGGAGAACGGCAAGGGCCACGTCGGCGAAACGCTGGACGTTACCGTCACTCAGGTCATCCAGACCGAACGCGGCAAGATGATCTTCGCCGAGGTCGACACAGAGGAAGAAGACGAGGATGGGTATTCCACCCGCAAGCCTCGGCGGCGCTGACGTCGGCGTCGTGATCGTCGCGGCGGGTTCGAGCTCCCGCTTCGGCGCCGACAAAATGCGGTTACCTCTCGGGGGAAAACCGCTGTGGCGATGGTCCTACGAGCTGTTCCGCGCCCATCCCGCCGTCCGGGAAGTCATCGTCGTCGGCAGTTCCAACCTTGGCGACGTGGAACACAGAGTCGACGGCGGCGCATCGCGCCAAGAAAGCTCACGCAGAGGGGTGAGCGCCATCTCGGCGGATGCCGAGTACATCCTGGTTCATGACGCCGCCCGGCCGTTCGTGACGCGAGAGCTGGTGGACGCCGTCATCGAAGGCTGCCGGCAGGTGGGGGCGGCGGCTCCCGTCGTCCCCGTCGTCGACACGCTGCGAAGCTCGGAACCGGGGGTTGCTGCGCCCGACCGAGCCAAGCTCGTAGCGATGCAGACGCCGCAGGGCGCACGCGCCGAGTGGATGCGTCGGGCGCATGCCGAGGTGTCGGCCGAGCGGACGGACGAGATCGCGCTGATCGAGGCGATCGGCGAGCCATGGCAGCCGGTGCCCGGTTCGCCCCGGAATTTCAAAGTGACGGTGCCGGAGGACTTCGAGCGTGCCCAGACAATGATGCGGACGGAAACGCGAACCGGATTCGGCTATGACGTCCACCGCTTCTCGGCCGAGCCGAATCGCCCGCTCTGGCTCGGCGGCGTTCACTTTCCCGACCATCCCGGGCTCGAAGGACACAGCGATGCCGACGCGTTGCTCCACGCGATCACCGATGCCCTGTTGGGTGCGGCGGTCCTGGGCGATATCGGCCAGCACTTCCCTCCCGGGGATCCGGAATGGAAGGATCGGGCGTCCGTCCACTTCTTGCGGGCGGCGGGCGAACTGCTTCGCGCGGACGGCTGGGAGGTTGCGCACGTCGACAGCACGGTCATCGCGGAATCACCCAAATTGATGCCGCGCGCACGCGAGATCCGGAGCGTTGTCGCCAACGCGCTGGGCATAACCGATGATCAGGTCAGCGTGAAGGCGACGACGAACGAGGGGCTAGGAGCGATAGGCCGTGGCGAAGGAATCGCCGCCTACGCGACGGCAACGATCCGACGCTCCCTCCCGAACCACTAACCTTTCACGAAATTCAATTCGATGTTGTCGAAGTAACCGTCGTGGAACGAGCCCTCCTTCCGGACGCTGACCATCTCGACGATCACCTTGCGTGTTAGCGCCGGAACGCGCCCCGACGTTGAGCGTGAATACAGGCCGGTCACGCTCTTCCGATCTTTGGTTGTGACCGGTCCCAGCTTCGCCGATCCAACCCGCTTACCGTTCGAATCCAAGAAGGCCGCTGTCACGTAGCCGTAATCCGCTTGGCTCGCAAATCCGCCAATGTATGCGCTAAAGCTGAACTTCGCCTTCCCGCTTTTCAGCCCGGCGCTCAGTGTCGAAACGTCGATGAGCTGACTCGCGGAGGTTTGATCCTTTGGCGACCCAGGGCCGCCGGCAAAGAAGTTCTTTCCGCGGTTCGAGGGGCCCGGAGAGTTCTTATCTGGAAAGCCACCGCTGCCGCCGTACTGAATGACAGTGAACGTTCCCATCCGCTTCCAACCCGGAATCGGCATGAGCTTCGCACCATCGTTCGGAGAGCCGGGACCCGCCTCCGCATTTCCGTTTACGACAAGGTTCTGCCCGAATGCGATGCGTGCCGCTCCACCCGGGGCGGAACCGGCAGTCGCTGCCAGTAAACATGCCGTAACGACGAAAGCCATTCGTTCCTTCATGTGACGCATTCTATAGCGAACAGGCTCCTGGCACATGCACTTGCCGTTACGGCGATCCGGCAAACGCCAGCATCGAAACCGATTTCGCGCCCGCCGCCCGCAGCGCCCGGGAACACTCTGACGCCGTGCTGCCGCTCGTGACCACGTCGTCGACGAGGAGAATCGTTTTGCCCGCCACCCACGAGTCAGCCCGAAATGCATCGGCGAGACTGACGAGACGAGCCGCCGGGTCGAGACTCGACTGTGGTTTGGTGGCGCGCACGCGGCGAAGCAGCCGCGGTCGGACCAAGTCGCTCGGAAGCTGAAAGCAGAGGAGCTCGGACTGGTTGAAGCCGCGCATAAACCGTCGGGTCCAATGAAGCGGCACCGGGACAATGGCGTCCACCTCGCCGGCAAAGTCGCGCTCGAAACCGACCGCGAGCCGCTCGGCCATCGGGCCGGCGAGGACGGTGGCGCGGCTGTACTTCAATCGGCGCACCGCCTGGCCCGCGCGGCCGCTGTAGTGGTAGAGGATCAAATGTCGGTCGACATCGAGACGGGCGGTTCGGTGGACATCCCGAAAGTCGGCAAGACAGGTGTGACAAATCGGCGCGTCGTCAAGTAGGCCGCACAGTCCGCAACGGGTCGGATAGAGCCAGTTCAGCAGGAGGTGGCGACGATCGAGGGTCTTCAACGGACCCCTACCTGAACCTGTGCGGCAAATGCGACTTGACTGCGCATCCGAGCGTAGAGAGTATCACGAGTATCAGCCGCAAGGATAGGGGAGCTTTCCCGCTGCAACGCGTGTCGTACGTAGCCCTCGTACTTCTCGTCGCATTCACCCTCGGCCTGTGGCACTTCCTTCGCGTTCAGGAGCGCGCCCAGGGCGCGCGCACGGTAAGCGCGGCGGCGGCGGACTGCGCAGACAGCATTTCCCAGCGCGTCGAAGACGGTACGGAGGCTCTAAGTCGCATCGCCGCGCGCTGGGCGTACGCGGGCAAGCCGACCAAGGGTGCGTGGGAGGCGGACGCCACCAACATGTATCGCGACGCGGCGGTATTTCAGGCGATCGAATGGATCGACCCTGAACTTCGAATCGAGTGGGTCGTCCCTCTGAAGGGGAACGAACGTGCCCTAAACCTGAACTTGCGATTCGAAAAGCGTCGCTCGGAGGCGATCGGTCAAGTGCTCGCCGAACGCAAGATCGTCGCATCGGGGCCGATTCAACTGGTTCAGGGCGGCACGGGCTTCCTCGTGTACGCGCCCATCTTTCACGCGAATCGATTCGAGGGAATCATCGCGGGAGTCTTTCGGATCGACCGGCTCGTTGCGCTCGTGCCACGGTCCGTTCTCGCCGGATATACGTTTACGCTTTCCCAAAGCGGTGAGACGTTCTATTCGCACGGAGGCTCGAGCCACCCGGTTGGCGAACAGTGGGTTAGCCGGTCATCCGTTCAAGTTCCGAACGCAACCTGGGAAGTGAGCGTTTCCCCTACCGAGAAGACGGTCGCGGCGTTCGGCTCACCGCTGCCCTGGGTCATCCTGGCGACGGGACTGATTACGACCATCTTGTCCACCATCTTGATCTTCACGCTCGGTCTGATCGACGCGGAGAGGAGACGAGTCAACGCGATTATCGCGAGCATCACGGATGGCCTCATAACGTTTGACCGCGAGTGGCGCTTTACGATGGTCAACCCCACCGCCGAACGGCTTATGGGGATGAGCTCCGCCGAGCTTTGCGGAAAAGATGCCCGGGGCGTTCCCGTGCCCGCGTTCGGAGCTGAGTGGATCGCGCAGTGCGAAAGGGCGGCGCAGGAAAGCCGATCCATTTCGTTCGAAACCCGCGACGCGGCGGGCAAGCTCTTCTGTGAGGTTCGAGCCTATCCCTTCACCGAGGGCGTCAGCGCCTATATCCACGACGTGAGCGCCCGCAAGCAAGTCGAGCAGCTTCTTCGGGAGCATCAATCCGAGCTCGAGCGGGCGAATCAGAAGCTCGAAGAACTGGCATCGACGGACAACCTGACCGGGCTGGCGAATCAGCGCACGTTCGCTTCTCGAATGAAAGTGGAGGTCCAGCGTAGCCGTCGTCACTCCCGACCGCTCTCGCTGATCCTCCTAGACGTGGATTGGTTCAAGCAGTACAACGACGAGTTTGGGCACCCAGCCGGCGACGAGGTCCTGCGACAGATCGGCGTTATTCTTCAATCCCACGCGCGTGCGGGCGATACCGCCGCCAGATATGGCGGTGAGGAGTTTGCGATCATCCTTCCCGAAACCGAAGGCGAGGGCGCCGTGACCATGGCCCAGCGCTTGCGAACCGCAATCGAATCGGCCCGCTGGGCCGGGCGATCCGTCACCGCAAGCTTCGGAGTCGCCACCCTCCGAACCGAGATCGAGAATGCCGCGATGTTCGTCGAGGCAGCTGACAGCGCGCTGTACCGATCGAAGCGTGAAGGGAGGAACCGCGTGACCCAGGCGGGCCAGGATGATGGGAGCGTGGCGGAGGTCTCAGAAGCTAGAGCAGTCGTTCAAGGAACCACTGGCTCTTCCGATCCAAGGCGTTCAGGTCGGGGATCTCGAACCGGATCCCGTCCACGCTCGTGATGTGCCATCGACCAGGCTCAATTTCGTAAGAGCTGTCCCGCCAGTTGCGGACGTAGAACTCGATCTGACCCCGGTTCGTATCGACGTTAAAGCTCAGCATTCCCGGTACGACTTTGAAGTCGACGATCCGCGATATACGTGGCGAGAAGTAGCGCCGATCCAGTTCCTCCTTGATGAGTGCCTGGGAGTCGGCGTCGCACGTGTCGAGGCTTCGGACCACGCAGACTTCCTTGTCGTCGGCGGTCTGAATCGAGTAGTACTCATCCGGCGAACTGAGCGGGAAGAACCGCTTGACTCGAGCGGACAGGACAACTTGATCGTCCTTGACCTCCACGCGCAGGTGGCTTGATCCCGGGACTCGCCAAACGCGAATGTCCGAGCCGTCGCGGTAGCGCGTTTGAGGGGAATCCACGCCGGAATTATGAAGGATAAACAAGCCGGGCCGGCCCCGAAGGAGCCGGCCCGAAACTCGCCGAGATTGTTTTGCCTCTTACGACTCGCCGCGTGTGTGGCCGAAGGACGGCTCAAACGGAATCAGACCCATTCGGGTCGCCGCGCGAAACGCTTGAACCCTGTTGTTGACCTGCAGCTTGTCGTAGATGTTAGCTAGGTGGAAGTCGACGGTACGCTTTGACACGTACAGAGCATCCGCAGCTTCCTTGCTGCTGTGGCCCTGAGCGATCAAGCTCAGAACCTCGATTTCCCTCTTGGTAAGCCGCACGGCGCGCTGGGCGCCATCGGCTCGCGATGTGCTCGGTATAGGCATTATCCACCCCTCACTATTGTCGTAACCGCTTGATTGCCTATTTCCACATCCGCGCCGAAATTTAATATGCTCGCCGAAAAAAGAGTGGCGAGCCGGCGGCGATGGGCGATTAGGCCCCCTTTGGTCGCCGCTCTAAAGCCAATCACTTTCATAGGACCTCTGTTCCTTCTGCGCACTGGGCGCATTTCTTTGACGCGGGGAATGGCTGATCAGCCGACTTTGCGCCCTCTTTGGCGCGGGGAAGCTCGCAGGAAGGGACGATATACCCATTCAGCAAGCGCGGTGAGCCCCATTCGCCACATCGCATGTGAGGGCCTCACCACCAAGATTTGTTTCCCTATCATAGGCTGAAAGAAGCTCGGAAGTAAATTCCCCGAGCGCATTTTTTGCCACTAACGCCACGCAAGCCCCACCGAAACCGGCTCCAGTCATCCGGGCTCCGACGCATCCTGGCGCGCTCCAGGCAGCCTCGGCCATCGCGTCGAGTTCTGCGCAGCTCACCTCGTAGTCGTCCCGCAGGCTCTCATGGCTGGCCCGCATCAGGCGGCCCACCTCCGCGCGGTCGCCTCGGTTCAATGCGGCTTTGAATTCGATGCAACGCTGGTTCTCAGTAACGACGTGCCGACACCGCCGAAACGTTATGGGATCGAGTGAGGCGGCTTTCACGGACGCCAAAGTTGCTTCACGAAGGCTGGTCACTCCAAGGGCCCTGGCGCCCGCCTCGCACTGCTTTCGGCGTTCGTTGTAGGCCGAGGAAGAGAGAGCGCGCGGCTTCTTGGTGTCGCACAGGACGACTGCGAGATCGTCTGGCACCGGGGCGTACTCGACCTCCAGTGAGCGTGTATCGATGAAAAGGGCGTGACCGGCGCGACCCATCGCGCTCGCCATCTGGTCCATGATCCCGCTGTTCACCCCGATGAATCGGTTCTCGCACCGCTGCCCGAGCTTGGCGAGGGTCCGCGGCTCGAGTGCCAGGCCGGCAAGCTCGTTCCACATGACTGCGCACGCCATCTCGAGCGCGGCGCTGCTGCTAACCCCGCTGCCGATCGGGACGGTTGAGTGGATGATCGCCTCGACGTCCGGCATCTCCTTATTCGTTTCGTCGCGGAGCGCCCACGCCATGCCGGCGACGTAGTCCCACCATCGCCGATCGAGCGCCTGGCCGGGGGCGGCGGTGGCAGCATCGAATTGGCCGCAGCCTTTCCGCTCGAGCGAGTTGATCGCAGAGCCGCGCCGTTGGGAGCGCCTGGCGGCGATGACGACTTGACGGTCGATGGCAGCGGGAAAGACGAATCCCTCGTTGTAGTCGGTGTGCTCGCCGATGAGGTTGACCCGCCCCGGGGCCACGGTTACGATTTCGGGGTCGGCTCGGTAACGCTCTCGGAATGCCTCGACGGCGGTGGCTTCTTGAGTCACTCGGCTCAAGTATACGTGCGGTAACCTCGCCGCCATGTCCCACCCCGTCGTTGAGAAGGCTCAGGCCTGGCTCCGCGAACACGAAACCGAGTTGTTGGCCGACTACCAGGCCATGCTCCGCATTCCCTCCCTGGAGTCGGAACCCCTCCCGAACGCTCCGTTTGGGAAGGCAAACCGCGAAGCACTCGACCTGGCCCTTTCCCTTTCGGTCAAGTACGGCTTCGCGACGAAGGACATCGAGGGATATTGCGGCTACGCCGAATTCGGGTCGGGCAAAAAGATGATCATGTCCCTCGGGCACTTGGACGTAGTCCCGACCGGCCCCGGCTGGAAGTATCCGGAGTTCGGCGCGGAGATCCACGACGGATACGTGTATGCAAGGGGAGCCACCGACGACAAGGGCCCGACCATGGCCTCCTTTTACGCGATGCGGGCGCTTATGGCGGTTGCGCCGGAGCTCGGCGTCCGGTTTCGGCAGGTTTTCGGCTGCAACGAGGAATCCGGGTTCAAGTGCGTGCACCGGTACGTAGAGACTGAGGAGTTGCCCACCTGGGGAATCGCGCCGGACAGCGGCTGGCCGCTTTGTCATGCCGAGAAGGGGATCACCAGCCTCGTGGTGACGGTCCCGCTCTACAAGGGCGATGTCGAGTTGCTGGACATCGGCGGGGGCCAAAGACCGAACATCGTCATCGATAAAGTGGCCGCCAAGCTCAAGGTGAATCCGCCTGCAATGGCGCTGGTTAAGGAGAAGGTCGCCGGCTATTGGGACGCGAACTTGACCGCGAAATGGGACGGGGACATCTTGAACATCGAGGCGAGAGGGAAGGCGGCGCACGGCTCGACGCCCTTCATGGGCGACTCCGCCGCGACCCGGATGTTCCGGTTCCTCTTCTCGATCGCCCCGATCGAGGCGGAGGAGTACTTCGAGCGCCTTTTGATGGTGACTCACCCGTCCGGCGTCGGGCTAGGAATTCACGGCCGAGACGATGACACGGGGGATTTGACCTCAAAC
Source organism: Fimbriimonadaceae bacterium (assembly GCA_035295605.1). GTDB lineage: Bacteria > Armatimonadota > Fimbriimonadia > Fimbriimonadales > Fimbriimonadaceae > DAIDHV01. The sequence continues at coordinate 18,592 of DATGIR010000427.1, forward strand.
GTTGGGATCGTCTCGACCGAGGGCGGCACCGTTCGGATACTGGCGAACATTCGTTACCCGGCGACCTGGAAGGGCTCGCACGTGGCCGCGCTGGCGGAGGGTTTCTTCGAGCGGCTGGACAAGTCGTGGGACGTCACCCAGCTTGGCGATAGCGCCTCGCTGTACTTTCCGCTCGACTCGCCGCTCGTGAAGACGCTGGTCTCGGCCTATCGTGAGGAGACCGGCGACCAGACCGAGCCGTTTACGATGGGCGGCGGCACCTACGCTCGGGCGGTGCCGAACATGGTCAGCGTGGGGACGTGCTGGCCCGGTGACGGGCGCGCCCACGAAACCGACGAGCGGCTGAAGGTCGACCACCTCTATAAAGCAAGCCGGATTTACGCAAATATGCTTTTCCGGTTAGCTGAGCTCGCGCTTTCGTAATGGGCTGTGTGGCACCGGCTTCAGCCGGTGAGCTACATCAACTCGCTGTCGTGGGCCGCGAATAGCTCCGCCGCCGTCATCGTGCGCCCCGGCTTGTGAAGCAGGGTGACGAGTTCGTAGATCCGCGCCGTCATGATCAGGAGGTAGCGACACGGCTCTGGGCTTGGGTTCCAAAACGTGTGCGGCATCCCCTTCGGCACCATCACTCCCGCGCCGGCGGGGCACGTGATCACTTCGTCGCCGCGCCGCACGCAAAGCGTGCCCTCGAGCACGTACCAACTCTCGTCGTCCGAGTAGTGGACGTGGAGCGGCGCGACCATCACCGGCTGCTCGCCTTCGTGCGTCGCTGCTTGGCGCCACTCCGCGACGACGAAGTCGCTGCCCGTGCCGCCCAGGTGCTTACCTGCCAACGGCTGAGCCGTCGTTTCCAAGTCCATGCAGATACCTTAGCCCAGCCGGCTTCCCGACAACCCTGACGTCCCTGACTCCCTAACTCCCTGACTCCCTGACTTCCTGACTCCCTGACTCCCTGACTCCCTGACTCCCTGACTCCCTGACTCCCTGACTCCCTCACTCCTCCCGTAGCAGCGCCTCAAGATCAAGGGGTTCGGTGACCATCTGCAGCCTTCCCTCTCCGTCTCGCGGCCACTGAGACTCAGGGCGATCCCAATAGAGCTCGATCCCGTTCTCGTCGGGATCGTGAAGATAGAGCGCCTCGCTCACGCCGTGGTCGCTCGCGCCGTCGAGCTGGATGTCGGCCGCAACGAGCCGCCGCAACGCATCGGCGAGCGCGGCCCGGGAAGGGTAGCGGATCGCGACGTGGAAGAGCCCGGCCGCTCGCCGCGGCGCCGGTGGGGCGCCCTTGCTCATCCACGTGTTGAGCCCGATGTGGTGGTGATAGCCGCCCGCCGAGACGAACGCGGCATCGTCGCCGTACATCTGCTGCAACTCGAACCCGAGGACCCCGCAGTAGAAGCCGAGGGCCCGATCCAGGTCGGCGACCTTCAGGTGGACGTGGCCGATATCCACTCCCGGATCAATCGGTTTCTGGGTAAGCGGCGCGTTCATGTAACTTTCCTACGTTAGGGGCAAAAAATAGTTGCATTGCGAACTATTTTGCATGGAAACCCCTGTCGTTCAGGGGTTAAACTACGACCAACGAACTCGGAGGAGAGTGAAAACCATCATGCTTTTAGCCAGTCTCGCGCTCGTCGGCTGCGCCGTTCTGCACCAGACCCCCGCCCAAACCGCGGCGGCCGATACAAAGACGATCTATGACTTCACCGTCAGCGACATCGACGGCAACGACGTCAAACTCGACAAGTACAAGGGCAAGGTCCTGATGATCGTGAACGTCGCGAGCAAGTGCGGCAACACCCCGCAATACGCGACCCTCGAGAGCATGTACGCGAAGTACAAGGACAAGGGTTTCGTGGTGCTCGGCTTCCCCGCCAACGAGTTCGGCCACCAAGAGCCGGGCACGAACTCCGAGATCAAGGAGTTCTGCACCAAGACCTACCAGGTCGACTTCCCGATGTTCTCGAAGATCGTCGTGAAGGGTGACGGCATCAGCCCGCTCTACACGTGGCTCATCGCCCACAGCGATACCCCGACCGAGGACATCCACTGGAACTTCGAGAAGTTCATCGTGGACAAGAACGGCAAGGTCGTCAAGCGGATCAACCCGCGAACCCAGCCGGATGACAACGACGTCGTGGCGACGGTCGAAGGCGCGCTAGGGCTTTAGGAGCACGACCGAGCGTCGGCTACGTGAAGGTTGGTCGGCGCCCTCACCCGGTTCGCGTTGCTCACCGACCTCTCCCGGCGGGAGAGGAGACGCACGCATTGGGACGGCGCCCTCACCCGGTTCGCGTTGCTCACCGACCTCTCCCGGCGGGAGAGGAGACGCGCGGACCGACGCGGGCTGGAAGCCCGCGCTCCATACCGTTTAATAGATGGCCATCGTCGCGTCGACCGTCCGCGCCCAGCCGTTGATGCCGGTCTCTAGATTGCGAACGCGCCGAAAGCCGCGCTTAGCCAGAAACGCGGTCGCGCTAGCGCTGCGTGCGCCGGACCGGCAGTAGACCACCAGGTCGTCCTCGGGGTTCAACTCGACGACTCGATCGAGCAGCATTCGAAGCGGGATGTGGTAGTCGTTCGGCAGCTTGCTGATCGCAAGCTCGGGCTCCTCCCGAACGTCCAGCAGCTTCGGAGGCTTGGAAGAACCAAGCTCCTCGTGCAACTCGACCGGGGTCACCGTTAACACCGACATAACAATCCCGCGTTCTACCTCACCGACTTAAACGCGAAACTCCTTCCCCGCTCATGAGATCGTAACCGTGGCCAATTTGGTCCGACGCTCCTTCACCCGATCCAACGCCCCGCGCCATTCCGCCCCACTCAGCTCAGGATCCTTGTCGACCACCGCGATCGCGGTTTCGCGCGCTTGCTGCATGAGAATGCCATCTTGCACAAGATTGCCATAACGGAACTCGGCCCGACCACTCTGGCGCGTGCCGATCACCTCGCCGGGACCGCGAAGCCGAAGGTCCTCCTCGGCGATGGCAAACCCGTCGGTCGTCCGGGTCATGATCTCGAGCCGCGCCCGCGCCTCCTCCGAGGTCGCGTCGCCGATCAGGATGCAGTAGCTCTGTTCGGACCCGCGCCCTACCCGGCCACGCAGCTGATGAAGCTGGGCCAACCCAAACCGCACCGCATCCTCGATCACAATCACCGTCGCATTCGGAACGTCCACGCCGACTTCGATGACCGTCGTCGCCACCAAAATGTTCACCGAACCCTGGCGAAAGGCCTCCATCACGGCTTCTTTCTCTGCGGGCTTCATCCGGCCATGAAGCAGGCCCACGCTGAATTCCGAGAAGGTGGTCGTGCGTAATCGCTCATAGAGCTCCTCGGCCGCCTGGGCGAGCATCGCCTCGCTCTCGCTGACGAGCGGGCAGACGAAGTACGCCTGGCGTCCCTCTTGAAGGAGTTTCCGGACCGCGGCGTAAACCGCGTCGCGGTCGTGCAGCGTCCGGGAGTGGGTCTTGATCGGCCGCCGGCCGGGGGGAAGCTCGTCGATGATGCTGGAATCGAGCTCACCGAACTCGGTCATCAAAAGCGTCCGTGGAATCGGCGTGGCCGTCATCACCAGAACATCCGGGATTCCGGCCGCCTTGTCGCGGAGCGCGGCCCGCTGCAGCACGCCGAAGCGGTGCTGCTCGTCCACCACGACCAGGCCGAGGTTTCGAAATTCGATTCCCTCCTCGATCAGTGCATGCGTTCCGACGATGATTCCCGCCGCGCCGGAAGCGGTGTGTTGGCGTGCCCGCGCCCGCTCCCGGCTCTTGAGCTTCCCGACGTGGAGGGTCACGTCGATTCCAAGGGGTTGGAAGATTCGGCGCAGATTGGCGTCATGTTGTTCGGCGAGGATCTCGGTTGGCGCCATGAGTGCGGCCTGATAGCCGCACCGGACCGCGGCGAGCATGGCGCACGCGGCAACCGCGGTCTTCCCGGAGCCGACGTCTCCTTGAACGAGCCGGTTCATCGGGTGCGGCCGCTCCATGTCCTTCCAGATTTCGCCGATCACCCTCCTCTGGGCGCTGGTCAACTCGAACGGTAGGATCGCGTGGATCTGGTCCCAAAGGGGCACCGAATGGTGCTCCTCCGCCTCGCTTTCCTGGAACAACGTCCCCGCCGGCCCCTCTACCGCCGCCACCGCCCGAGGGCGGCCGTAACTGGACGGCCCCGGCTCCCGGACCGTCAATGCTTCCGGCTTCTTCCCTTCCAATAGGCTGGAGATGGGGAACGGAATCCCCAGTTCGTGCGCGGTATCGGCCCGGTTCATCGCCAGCGCAAGCTGAAGGTAGAAGAACTCGTCGAAGACGATCCGGCGCCGTCCCTCGGCCGAGTCGATGAGCTCGCCGGGCCGGTGCACCGATTCGAGCGCCTTTCGGAGGCCGAGGAGCCCGTGCCGTCCGAGAATCTGCGGCGGCAGCCCGTCCTCGACCGAGTCGAGGCACTGCCGAAGGGCGTCCGCCACCGCCCTGCGCATGCCGCCCTGGTAGAGCCCTTCCGTCAGGCCGTACACCGGCATGAGGCGGGCGAAGTCGTCCGGCTCGGAATCCTCGTCGAGGATCTCCCACTCCTGCACCATCATGTCGAGCCCCCGGCTTCCGGCCCTGACCGGTCCATAGGCGATCACGAGGCCCTCGTACGCCTCCAGCCGCCGCCGAATCCAGGGCTGGTTAAACCAGACCAGCGAGATGCTCCCACTTCCGTCGCGAAGGACGGCGTTCATCAGGGTCTTGCCGGTTCGGGTCGGCCGCGCGCTGAAGCTGACCAGGCGCCCCTTGACGGTGGCCACATCCCCCGCCCGCAAGTTTCCGATCGGCGGCAAGTTGCGACGGTCCTCATAGCGCCGCGGCAGATAGAACAGGACATCGCCGACGGTGTTCAGGCCGAGCTTGGCAAAGAGCGAGGCATTCCGGGGCCCGGCGCCTTTCAGATACTGCGCTTCGGAGGCGAGGGTGAGGGCGGGCATCGGCGTCGCTACCCAGGCGGGTACTGTGCTCAGTATGGCGGATGACGACGAGAAAGTGGTACACCCGTCTACCGAATTGAGCGACGACGAGCTCGAAAGCCGTCTCACCGAGTTCGACGAAAAGGTGAAGAAGGCGGCTGCCTCCCGGATGCCGGACGTCCCGGAGTGGAACTACCAACGACCGCCAAAGCCGCCGGCGGCCCCTGCCTCGGCTTCTAGCGGAATCGCGTTCGGCTTTTCACTGCTCTACACCCTGCTCGGCCCCATCATCGGCGGCTATCTCATCGGTTTGCTCATCGACAAGACCCGGCATACCCAAGGCGCGTCGACGATCGGGGTGCTGATCGGCATGGCCGGCGGTTTTGTAGCGATGGTCCTGGTCGCAATGCACCGGATGAAGGTGGACGACAAGCGATGATTCCGCGGCCCGTCCGCCGAGGTCTGATCACCTCGACCCTCATCCTCGCTTGTTGCCTGCCTGCCGCCTGGCCGCTTCTCGGCGCGCACGCGGCTCAGGCCGTCCTAATGGGTTATGCGGCGGGCAGTTTGAGCGTGGTTTCCTTCGCGCTTTTGGCGTACATGCTGGCGGCCGGCGGCAACACCACGCCGAGGCGCGCGGTGATCGCCTGCACCGTCGTGATGTTCGTAAAACTGCCTCTGATCGCGTTCCTTTGCCTCTATGCGCTGGACGGTGGAGGGGCATCTCGGTGGGCGTTTCTCGCGGGGGCTGCGCTGGTATACTCCGCCCTAGTCACTTTCGCCTGTTTAGATCTCCGGTCTTCCAGCTAAAGTCGTCGCAAGTCTCATGGATCGACTGTTTCTTAGCGCCCGCCTTTTAGCGGAAGAGGCCCCAGAACCACACCTGGGCTGGGCGATCGTTCCATATCTGGCCCTCGTCTGGCTGGTGATCGCGGTCTTCGCATACTACGCCCGAAAGGGCTTCGGCGAGACGATCTTCAAGAGCAAGCCGGCGCAATGGGCCGAGCAGGCTTATCTCTTTATCGAGTCGATGTGCATCAACGTGATCGGACCCCACGGTCGCAAGTACATCCCCCTCGTGATGACGATCTGGATGGTCGTGTTCACGTCGAACTTTCTCGGCCTCCTTCTTCCCCACACGCCTTCCGCGGACTGGAGCCTGAACCTCGGGCTCGCGATTATCGTGTTCTGCTACGTGCAGTGGGAAGGGATGAAGATCCACTTCGACCACATGGTCGCCCACGGGACGAACGCGGTGGTCGCCATCCCGCTTTCCTTCCTGAAGCACCTCCGCCACTTCGCGGGGCCGAAGCTCCACTGGGCGCTGACCGGAATCACCGTCCTGCTTTTCTTCATCGAGATCGTCTCGGAACTCCTTCGAATCCTCACCCTCTCGATTCGACTTTACGGAAACATTCACGGTGGCCACGAAGTGCGTCAATCTCTCGACCACCTGGTGAGCCCGGTCTCAGTCGGCGGCGGCGCCGTGCTCGTGCCCCTCGGAATCTTCGTCTTGCCGCTCGAAGTGCTTGTCGCCATCATTCAGGCGATGGTTTTCACCATTCTCACGTGCGTCTACCTGGCCATGGTCACCTCGCACGAAGAAGAGGGTGAGCACGCAGAACACGCGGAACACGCGGGGCAGGCGGCCCAACCCGCGATGGCACAATGACGGCTTTATACGCTTTCTCGCACCCGTGCGAGTGAATCAACTGGAGGAATCAACACTACACACAATGGACGGATCTGTCGCGATTGGCATTGGCCTCGGCCTTGGCCTGGCAGCTCTCGGCACAGGCATAGGCGAAGGCCTTGCCGTGAACGGAGCTACCCAGGGCATCGCTCGCAACCCTGAGGCAAACAACAAGATCTTTATCAGCATGATCATCGGTCTCGCTCTCATCGAGTCCCTGCTGATTCTCACCTTCGTCGTCATGAACGGGCTTACGAGCAAGGTCCCGACTCCCGAGCAGCAAAAGACGTCCGCGATCTCGCGCCCGGCTCCGAAGAGCTACGCGATGGTGACGGACCCTCGGAGCAATTTCGCTCCACGCTAGCGGCGAGGGCACGAGGATGAAGCGCATCCGAAGCAAACAGGCAGGCAGCGCCACCACGACGACGATCGCCGTGGTGGCCGGCCTCATCTTGCTGGTCGTCGGGGGAACGGTGTTGAAGGACGTCCAACCCCAGGTTCTTCAGGGCGTGGACCTGAATCTGGGTTTGACGGTGGCGAACATCGGGGTGATGCTGATCGCCATCCCCGTCCTGCTCAAGCTCTTCATCGCCCCGCTGACCGAATCCATCCACCAGCGAACGGCCTCGCTCGAGGCCACGTTTACGGAAGCCGAGAACCTGAAGAAGGAGATGGCCGAGCTCCGAACGAGCTACGAGGCTCGGCTCGCTCAAACGGAGGCGGAGGCCCGTGAGCAGATTCAGGCTCAGATTCGGGAGGCCCAGAGCCTGCGGTCGACCCTGATGGCGGAAGCCTCGGCACGCGCCGACGAGCTTGTCAAGAAGGCGGAGATCGAGATCGAGGCGGAAAAGGCGCGCGCGTTGGCGGAGATCCGCAGCCACGTCGTCGACCTGACCCTCAATGCCACCGAGCGGCTGATCGGCCAAAACGTGGATACGAAGACGAACCGGAAGCTGGTGGACGAGTTCATCGATAACGTGGCGGTGACCAACGCGTAATGACGGACACGAGCGTCGCCAAACGGTACGCCCAGGCGCTGTTCACCACGGCGAAAAGACATGACGTCATCGCGAGCGTCGAGGACGATCTCGCAGCCATCGCCAACCTGCTGAAGAACGACGCCGCATTCCGGGACTTTCTCTTCAGCCCCAAGGTGTCGCGGGACGAAAAGGTCCAGATCATCGATAAGCTCTTCTCGGACCGCGTCACCATCCTCACGATGTATCTGCTTCGCCTGCTTCTTACGAAGCGGCGAGAGACCGAAATCGAGGGCATCCGCGAGGAGTACGAGGCGCTTCGGCGCGGACACGCCAAAGCCGTGCTCGTCACCTTCTCCTCTGCGGAGGAGCTTCCCGACGACCAGCGCAAGAAGCTGGTGGAAAAGACCAAGAAGCTGACCGGCCGCGTGGTCGAGCCCGTCTTCCTTGTCGAGCCCATGCTGATGGGCGGAGTGAAGATCGAGTACGAAGACGTGCTGCTTGACGGCACCGTCCGCGGGAACCTGGAGAAGCTGCGCGAGCGACTCCGCTACGACTTATTCAAGAACGCGTAACCCAAACCTGACCAACCATGGCCATCAAACCCGAAGAAATCACCAGCATCCTTGAGCGCGAGCTCGAGCGATTCGAGCGCACCGCCGACGTCGAGAGCGTTGGCACGGTGCTACAGGACGGCGACGGCATCGCCCGCGTCTACGGCTTGCCGAACTGCCAGATGGGCGAGCTCCTCGAATTCCCCAACGGCGTCACCGGGCTTGCCCTCAACCTCGAAGAGGACTCGATCGGCGTCATCCTCATCGGCGACAGCACGAAGATCAAGGAGGGCGACGAGGTTCGGCAATCGGGCCGCATCATCGAGATCCCGGTCGGCAACGCGTTGCTCGGCCGTGTCGTGAACGCCCTTGGCCAGCCGCTGGATAACGGCGGGCCGATCAAAGCCGAGGCCACAAGCCGCCTCGAAGTCAATGCGCCCGGCGTCGTGGAACGGCAGCCGGTCAAGGAACCGCTTCAGAGCGGTATCAAGGCGATCGACGCGATGATTCCGGTCGGCCGCGGCCAGCGCGAGCTCGTCATCGGCGACCGAGGCACCGGCAAGACCCAGATCTGCGTCGACACGATCCTCAACCAGAAGTACACCCACGAGACCGACTCGCCGGTCTACTGCGTTTACGTCGCTTGCGGGCAGAAGCAGGCGAACGTCGCCCGCGTGGTGCAGC
>DATGIR010000428.1:0-6123 GCA_035295605.1 Fimbriimonadaceae bacterium
AGAGGCCGGCGGCGATCGTACTTCCCGAGCGTGAAGCGCCGGGTAGGAGCGCAACCACCTGGGCAAGCCCGATGCCCATCGCCTTCCCAAAGGGAAGTTCGGAAAGCGTCATCGTTCGTTTCGAGACCTTTTCAGCCCAGAGCAGGATCAGCGCGAGCAGAATGAGCGCCCCGCCGACGACGTAGAGATTTCGGTACTCGCTGTCGACCTTCTTTTCGAGGGCCAGCGCGGCTACGACGAGCGGAATGGTGCCGAACGCCGTGTACCAGCCAAGGCGCGCTTCAAGGTCGCCTTCGGGGAACAGCTTGCCGGCGCCGAGCGACCTCCCCATTCCCTTGAGGTAGGCGAGCAGCTTGACGCGGTAGTACCAGATGATCGCCACGATCGGGCCAAGCTGCACCACTGCTGAAAACGCCGATCCTGGGTCACCCCACTGAAGAAGCGCCGGAATCACCCGCATATGCGCGGTGCTCGAAACCGGTAGGAACTCGGTCGCGCCCTGGATAACGCCGAGGATGATCGCCTGAAGCAGCGAAACGGGATGCACGCGCTAGTTTGGCCGACTGGTTGTCGGCTATGCTTCGGCGCTACGGCTGCAGATGACCCGCGCGCCGGAACTCATCTCCCTCGTGCGCCCAGACGACATTGGCGGCCGCGAGCGCCTGGTCGCGCTTCAGATCGCTGAAGACGGACCAACCATAGTAGATCCCCGTGCCGAGACAAACAATGCCGACAATTTGATGCCAGCGGTAAGGGGGCTTGACCGGAATCAACGCGATGGCGGCAAGGCAGGTTGGCACGCCGAGCGCTAGGCCCCGACCGAATCCGAACTTGTCCATTCCGTTTACCGCGACCCAAGCGGAGGTGCCGAGCAGGCCGAGAAAGACGATCGCGGTGACCGGCCAGGCGACGCGCCGCGCTCGGCGCTCGAGAGCGAGCGAGAGGAGGAAGAGGGAAATCGGCAGCACCAGGCTTGGAACCTGAAAGAGCCAGGCGAATGCAAGCAGCAGACCCGAAGCGGCGATCGCGAAGAGATCGCAGCGCCTTCGAAGCGTGTCGAATGCCGCGGGGACTGCGAGGAGGGCCAAGAGCGCAAGGAAGGGAGTTAGCCCCGATTCGTGCCCCAGCGTCGAAGGAATGCCCACCGCGAGGAGCCAAACCCAATAGGGGCATCCAGCCGTCACGCCCGGGAATCGAGTTCGTACCCAAAGAAGGCCGAGAAAGACCGGCATGAGGATCAGAACGACGGCGGCGGTCGCGCCGAGGAGGAGGGGAGTCGACCCAATGTAGTTCAGCATATCGAGCTCCTCCGGAAGGTTGAACTGGGGGGAAAACCCGACGAACCTTCGAGCAATCCCTTCAAGGTCTGTCGACCCCGTAGTCTGGGCTTCGATCACCCTCACTCGCTTGAGCGCATCGTCGAGCGGGTATTCGTGCCCGAGCTCTTTCGGGCCGCTCTTCGACTTCTCAGGGGGGCCAAGCGCGGCCGCGATGAGCCCGCGGCCGACGGCTACTCCAATGAGGCTCTTAGCGTTCCGCATCAGGAGCCAGCCGACCCGTATGGCGGTGGCCCGGTCCGACGCAGTCCCCTCCTGAGCCAGGTGCTTCACGAGCCCGCTGATGGGTGCGAAGTGCGGATAGATGACGGAAGCCATCTCCCAGGTTCGTATTTGGTTTCCTCGGTAGCCGTGGCGCCGGTTGAACCAGTTTGTCTGAGCGTCGACTTCAACCTCGATGTGCTCGTCGAAGCTGGAACAAGTGCCCGCAATCGTCAGGAGCGCAAGCGCCTTGTCAGTCTGTCCCAATCGATAGGTTGCGGTGGCGTCGACCAACGGGAAGAAACCGTTTTCCGGCTCCTTCGAGTTGCCCCTTTCGCACGCCTCGATGAGTAGCGCGAGGCTCTCTCGCTCCGCCTTGCCGAACGGTCGCGCACGTTCCTTGGGCCCCGGAATGTGAACCTGAGTCGATGCCAGCCGAACAAACTGGGCCCAGTGCCCGGGCGATGGCTCTTGCTCGCAATAGGTGAAGAACTCCTTGAAGGGATCGAAGACCCCCGCCGCCGAGCCGTTCGAGTCGTCGAGCGCTCTGGTGCAGGCCTGGATGTGCTTCAGGAGGACCGTGTCAGCGTCGGTGTCCGGATCGTTTGGCGACGGCTCGAGTTGCTGCGGACTGAGCCAACCCGGCTCGGTATCGTCGGCCGTGGAGTGTGGACCGTGCCAGGCGCCCGAAACCACCTCCAACTGCATGCGAGGAATCCATGAGGTCTTTGGCGAAATCCACACGACGGCAATGAACCCTACGAGGGCGTACACCGGGACCTGCCACAGTCTTAGACGGTCCATCGTGTTGGAATCCTCTGCCGTGAGCCAACCGCTCCGTCCGGCTTCTCCTCACGGCGTAGCTGCCGGTCCGCCAGAGCTTGCGCGGTCTGGCGCGCCGCCTCGGGCGCGGGGGCGGCAGGGAAGAGCGAGACCAGGAGGGCGGCCGCAATTCCGAGGGTCAGTCCCACCGCGGGAACGGTGAGTGCACTCCCTCTACCCGGCTCTCGTCGAGGCGTAGGCGGGGCGGCGTGGCACTCGTCGAAGAACTGGTCCAGCGCCGTCATCGCCTCTGGCTTCATCGGCGCCATGCCTCCTTGAACGCAGCGCGCGCCGAGTGCAGCCGGGAGGCGACCGTTCCCTCGGGCACCTCCAGGTACTCGGCAATTTCCGCATAGGAAAGCTGCTCGAAGTGCGCCAGCGCAAGCAGGATGCGGTCCTCGGGGGCCAACTGGGCGAGGGTTTCGCGCACCTCGAGGGAGCCAAATTGGTCCGGCGCGGTCAGATCTTCGGTGAGCGGATCGACCTTTCGGTATTTCAGCGCGGTCATCGCGCGGCGGACGAGGACCCGACGGAGCCAAGCCTTCGGATCTGTGGCCGACGCGAGCTGCCGGCGCGAGCGGTTAGCCCGGATCAACGCCTCTTGGGCCACGTCCTCAGCCAGGTTCGGTTCAGCGACGATCGCCAAGGCGAGCCGGTAAAGCCACGGCCGGGCCCCCTCGAGCAGCGCGTCGATTTCGACGTTCGTTCGCTTTACGGTCATCGGAATCGGCCGGGTTGCCACGGAGAGTTCCACGGGTCTCACTAGAAAGACCTTGGCCCCGCCTGATTCCTTCACACGCTTTACAGCATCGCCGAAATTTGATCGATGTGATAGACGTCGTGCCCGACCACGATGTTGATCAGGTCGCCGGCGGTGAGTTTGCCTTGTTCGGGGTGGTAGGCGGGCCGGTCGAGCGCCTCTGGAGGCAACGAGGCGGCGTACGCCAGATACGCGTCGCGCCCCGATTTGTACCGCTTGAGCGCATCTCGCGGGTCTTGATGGGCGTAGTCGTTGTCGATCGCCATCTGTCCTTCGTCGTACACGGTGATCCTAAAGTTGTCGACAGTCGCCGCGCCCTTCAGCCGCTCCAAGAAGAAGGGTTCCCAGTCGGCCAGGTGGCACAGGACCTCGCGAAGGGTGAACCGCTCAGGGTCCGGTCGCGCGTCGAAAGCCGAGTCCGGAAGCTGGTCCACCAGTCGCTCGATGATAACGGGGTTGGAGCCGAGCGCACGACGAATATAGGGATTGACGAAGGCCATGGCTCACATTACACGGCAGCCGGCCGGCCGCCGCGAATGTGTTGCGAAACTTGCTCGATGTGATACATATCGTGCCCGAGCATGGCGTTGATCTGGTCGCCGATCGTCATGGGTCCGCGGATCGGGTGAACCCCCACCCGGTTATAGGCGGCTGCCGGCAGCGACCGAATCAGCGCCACGGTCTCTGCCCGCCCGCGCCGGAACTTCTCGACCGACTCCTCCGGATCGATCTTGGCGTAGCCGTGTTCGATCGCCAGCTCGGCCGGATCGTAATTCGGCAGGATGAAGCGGTCGGTCAAGAGGGTGCCGCTCAGGCGGGCTTGCAGCACCGGCTCCCACTCGGCCAGGTGTGCATACACTTCTCGGACCGTAAACCGGTCCGGGTCCGCACGCACGTCCCAGAGGTCATCCGGCACGACGCTCAGCAGGCGCTCGAACACGGACGGGCTCGCCTCGAGACCGAGCAGAACGTACGAGTTCACCATGACCCTAATTTACCGCTCAGGGATGCGGCATCCTCTCTCGCGCTATAGTCTTTGCATCGCCATGATCCTGCTTGCCAGTTCATTCATTTCCTTCGCGCTCGCCGTAGGCGGCGCCCCGCAGCGCGGCGGCAGCTCCGCAGCCGCGCAGCACTACACGAAATACGAATACATGATCCCGATGCGTGACGGGGTTTCCCTCTACACCTCCGTTTACGTGCCGAAAGATGTGCCCGGCAAGCACCCGATCCTTATGGAGCGCACCCCGTACAGCGCCGGACCGTACGGCGCCACCGTGTTCCGCGGAGTGCCGACCCAGGGCAAATGGCACGATGCCGGCTACATCTTTGCCTGGCAAGACGTGCGCGGCAAGTACATGTCGGAAGGCGATTTCGTCGATATTCGCCCCCAGCTTCCGGCCAAGCACGGACCGAAGGACGTCGATGAGAGCACCGACACGTGGGACACGGTCGACTACCTCGTCAAGAACGTCCCGGATAACGACGGCCACGTCGGCATGCGGGGAATCTCGTACCCCGGCTTCTATGCCGAGATCGGCACGGTTCACACCCACCCGGCGCTCGTGGCCGCCTCCCCCCAGGCGCCGGTGAGCGAGTGGTTCATGGGGGACGACTGGCACCACAACGGCTGCATGTTCATCCAGGACGCGTTCGACTTCATGCAGTTCTTCGGCGTGGTCCGGTCCAAACCCGGCGCCAACACGCCGGGCCTGCAGGTCAACAAAGGCGGCAAGTCGGCCTATGACTTCTTTTTGGAAACGGGCGCGATGCCGAACTTCGACAAGCTGTATTACAAGGGCCGAATTCCCTATTGGAACGAGGTGCTCTCGCACGAGACCCTCGACGACTGGTGGAAGGCCCGCTCGGTCCCGTCCAAGTTGACCGACATCCACTGCGCGCTTCTCTTTGTCGGCGGCCTGTTCGACGCCGAAGACTGCTACGGCGCCCTCAACAGCTTCGCGGCCTCCAAGCGCCAGAACCCGGGCATCCACGACTTCCTCTGCATGGGGCCGTGGTTCCACGGCATGTGGGCGCGCGCGGGGGGCCAGTCGCTTGGCGACTTGAACTTCGGCATGCCGACGAGCACCTGGTTCCAGGACAACGTGGAGTTTCCGTTTTTCGAGAAGTATCTGCGGATGCAGACGAAGCTGGCGGACCCGTCGGTGGCCACGTTCTTCGAGACGGGCACGAACTCGTGGCAGACCTTCCCCGAGTGGCCCCCGAAGGATGCGGCGAAGGGCGCGGTGTATCTAGGCGAGGGCAAGAGCGTGGTGACCAAGCCGGATCGAGACGGATCCGATTCCTACGTCAACGACCCGGCCCACCCGACGCCCTACATCGAAGATCTGAACTCGACGCGACGCCCGCTCACCTATCCCCTGGCGGATCAGCGGTTCGCGGAGAAGCGGGACGACGTCCTGACGTTCAAGAGCGAGCCGCTCGGAAGCGACGTCACGTGGGCCGGCCCGATCACGGTCGATCTCTGGATCAAGTGCTCGAGCACGGACTGCGACCTCGTGGCCAAGGTGATCGACGTCTATCCGCCGGATGCTCCCGAGAAGAAGCTGGATGGCGATAGCCTCGCCAACGAAGAAATCCTGGTTCGCGGCGACATCATGCGCTCGAAGTTCCGGGACTCCTTCAGCAACCCTGCGCCCCTCGCTCCGGACAAGCCGGCCCGGGTCCGCTTCAAGATGGACGATGTCCTGCACACGTTCAAGAAGGGGCACCGCTTGATGATCCAGATTCAAAGCGACTGGTTCCCGCTCGTGCAACGCAATCCGAACGTCTTCACCGACATTAACACCGCGCCGGACTCCGCGTATCAGAAGGCGACGATCACCGTGCTCCACGGCAAGAAGTATCCGTCGGCGGTCTGGTTCGGGCAGCTTCCGCAGGTGCCGGGGATCACCACGGGCCGTTAATCACAAATCGAATACCAGGTTCCCGTCCAGGCGTTGGGGTCGGTGGTCGAGTCGTTGCTCCGGTGGCCATCGGGGC
>DATGIR010000429.1:0-5149 GCA_035295605.1 Fimbriimonadaceae bacterium
GTCACGCCGCGGGCGCGGAAACGCCGCTCGATCTCGGCTTCCGTTAGCTCGAGCGGATCGTGTCTCTTGCTTGCCAGAACGAAGCCCCAAGGCTGGAAGAACGTCGTGACGACGCCCCAGTAGCCGGCCACATGTTTGAACACGTCGCTCATCGCCTCGAGCGTCGCCATACACGAGACCATGCAGCCCGGGTAGTTGGCGTTGGCGCTGCCGGCTTGCATTGCGAACACGCCGTTATCTCCGAGCGCGTCGGCGCAAAGTTGGAAGTACTCGCGCGTGAAGAGCAGTTGGGCGGGTCCGTCCTCGTGCGGATTGGGCAGGTCGCTGATGATCACGTCGAAATTCGCGCCCCTGTGCTCGGCCATCCAGGCACGAGCGTCGGTGTGTAGAAGGGTGGTTCGGGGGTCGTCGAAGGCTCCTTGATGCCACTCGGGCATGTGCTCTTTCACCATGTCCACCAGCTCTTGGTCGATGTCGACCATCGTCGCGTCGGTCACGGTGTTGTGCTTGAGAACTTCGCGCAGGGTTGCACCTTCGCCGCCGCCGCAGACGACCACCCGCAGCGGGTTCGGATGGAGGGTCATCGCCGGGCCGCTCATGCACTCGTGAAAAACGTGCTCGTCCAGCAGAGAGGTTTGAATGTTGTAGTCGAGAAAGAGCGACTTGCCGAAGCGGGGAATCTCGGCGATTTGGTAGGTCTGGAATTTCGTTTTCCCCTCGAGAAGCATCTTCTCCACCCGGTACTGCCAGATCGCGGCGCTCGTGTGGGTCTCGTTGATGAAGATGCCGGTGGCGTCGCTGGACATGGTGGTGTGGGCTCCGTGAGGCTGGGGGCAGCGGAGATTTTGGCATATAGAGCGCGCTTACGCGCGCAACAGTGGATACGTCGAAACGCGTCCTTAGCAACAATGCTGCGGCGAAGAAGCCTGCTCATCGGTGCATTGATCGGCCTAGCCGCGCTCGGCATCGGCTGCATGTGGGACTACGACACGATCGCGATGGAGTCCAAGGAGTTTCCTGACCTCGCTGACGTTGTGACGGGTCGATTTGGTCGAAATCCGCCGCTGTACTATCAAATGCGGCTGGCGCGTGTGACAGCCGAACTGAGGGTTGAACCCACCAAGTTGGATGCTTACGACGACGCTGGTGTGGCTTGTGATCGCTTGGGTGACGATGACTCTGCCCTGCACTGGATGGCGTTGAAGCGGGAAGCGATGAAGCGGCTTCCTCGGGCCGCATCTGCAGAAAATCGAACCACTGGGAGCGAAGATCCGGTTTACCGGCTGCTCGCGAATGAGGGCACGTTCTATGCGCACAAGTGGTTTCGCGGCGGGCGGCGCCCGGAAGCGTTGGGTCTGCTGGATCAATCCGTGGCAGACCTGAATGCGGCGGTCAAACGCAATCCGGATGCTCATTTTGGACGGGAGAAGGTTCAGGTTTTCGTGATCGAATGGTCACGGAAAATGTCCATGGCGCCACCGCCCGCAGTCGAAGTCATTACGCTGAGCCCTGAGAAGCCATCCCCGAACCGATCGGCCGGTGAGCTCTTTGCCGAGCCCGACTCCTTGTACTCCTACCTCCAATCCAAGGGCCTCTCCGATGAGGCGATCTGCAAGGGGATTTCGGGCCTTGTGGTGCTCGGCAATGCTTGGGAAAGCCCCGACTCCTTCATCACCCTCGCCGAGGCGGTTCCAATGCGACGAGGAACGATGAAGATGTTCGTGGCCCTAAGGGCGCAGGAGCTGATCGCGAGCGGCCACAAGCCACTGGGCCCGGCACTCGACCCCGACCTGGGCAAATGGACGACGCCCGCGGCACTTCAACCCTCCATTCGAGCGTCTTTTCAGCGGCTAAGGCACGCCGCGGACGACGAAGACCGCCGCCGCACCGAGTACATGATGAGCAGGCTCCTGGCCGGCAGGCATCCCGATATCGATCCCAGCTTTTGGAGTGAGTGGAAGCCGAGCAAACGGCCCGACTTTGTCGACCCGGATTTGAATTACCGGTTTTTCCGGTGGTTAGAGCGCGGCGGGCTACCCCAGATACTCACAGTTCTTGGTTGTTGCTGCTTGTCGCCCCTAGGACTACTTGCTTTGACCTGGCGATCGCTCGCAAAACGTGCACGGAGGCGAATCGCCGCATTGGGCGATCTCAAGTTCGTCAATCAGACGGAGTCGCGGGCGAACGACGTGAAGAAGTGACTTACGCTTCGACTTCGCTCTGAAGTCCGCGGCGGACGACCAGGAACCGGATCCGTTCCGGCTGGAACTCCTGCTGAAGCGCCTCTATCGCAAGATGAACCTGGACGCTCCCGCCGCAATAGAACAGGTCGACGGCCGCGTACCGGTGCTCGGGCCACGTGTGAATCGTGTAGTGGCTCTCCTGGATGATCACGGCGCCGCTCACACCATAAGGCTTGAATTCGTGAAACGATTGGGCGACGACGGTGGCTCGACTCTCGATCGCCGCGCGCCGCATCGCATCGCCGACCCTGTCCTCACGCCGAAGGGCCTCTTCCGTGCACCCGTACATTTCGATAAGGAGATGGGATCCCAGGGATGGGATTTCGCCGGGATCGCTCGGTAGCCCGACCTCGTCCTGCCCCAGCCAGTCGGCAAACGTGACGGCGTCGTCGCAATAAATCGTCGTCCATCCGCCCTCGGAAATGATTTTCGGCGGGGCCGGCGGGGCAACCGCCATACGTTGTTGCGCTCTCGCCCGCCAACGGGCAAGCCACCCTATGCGTCGCGGCCGGCTGACGGCAATGGCGCTTACGCTAAAGGGGATGCAGGCTACGAGTGGAAGAAGGAGCAGATTTGCCAATCACATAGACCGCCGTTGCTTCACCACGGATAACCGTGACGCGAGGGGGAATGATACCAGACCCCCCATGTTCTGTCAACCAGCCTCGTAGCGAGAGGCGGCTAAGCGGCGTCGAACTGGATTCGGCCGTCCTCAATAATGACGACGCGATCGGCCGGCTGAAGCATGGATCGGTCGTGCGTCACCATCACCACCGAGCCTCCCCCCCGGTGCTGGTGGAGCAGCTCGACGACCGCGAGCCCGTTCGTATGATCGAGCGACGCCGTCGGCTCATCGGCGAACACGACTTTGGGTGTTCCGATCAAGGCTCGCGCCACACACACTCGCTGGCGTTCGCCGCCGCTCAGCTCGTGGGGCAGGCGGTGCGCCTTCTCCCCCACCCCGAGCCTGTCCAGGAGGTCGTAGGCCTCCTCGATCGATCCTCGCTGGGCTACGAGCACATTCTCCGCCGCGCTGAGGTAGCCCAGCAAGTAGGGTTGTTGAAACACGAATCCAAATTCGTTTAAGCGCGTACTGCTTCGCATTTCATCGTGCATTTGGGAGAAGTTCTGCCCGTTTAGGCGCACTTCGCCCGAGGTTGGGAGCTTGAGTCCACTCAAGAGGTAGAGCAGGGAGGACTTCCCGGAGCCGCTTGGACCGAGGATTCCCAGGAACTCCCCGGGAGCGACCGAGAGGTCCACTTCGCGACAGGCGAAAACCTCGCGACCGTGATCCCAATAGCGTAGCGTCGCGCTCTGCGCCTCGACGATCGTCTCGTTCACACGATCCTCCGTTCGACCACCGCGACGGGGTCGAACCGCCGAAATCGGAGGAGGATCGTGCCGCAGGCGACGAGCATGATCGTGAGCGGAATCGGGATCGTGTAGCGATAGGGTCCCTGGTCGTACACGTCGAGCGCGTAGGCGTGCGGCTCGATGAAGAGCGCTCGCACCACGATCAGCAATCCGAGGGCGCAGAAGATGCCCATGATCCAGCCGAAGATGACCACGAGGATGTTCTCGAGCAGGGTTCGGCCGACGAGCCGGCGCTTCGTGTACCCGATCGCCTGCAGAAGGCCGAACTCAACCAAACGCTGCCCCTGATAGATGTTGATCAGCATCGCCATCATCAGCGTGATCACGACGACGAGCAGGCCGATGACGATGTCGATGATCTTGAAGAGGGTCTCGAACATGTTTCGGGTGTCTTCGTCGATCTTTGCGTAGGTGAAGAGTTGCGCGCGCTCGCCTTTAAAGCGCTTCTCGGCCCAGGCGTCCAGCTTCGGCTGGTCGGCTCGATTCTTTGCGAACACCATCGCCAGGTCGACCGGGGGGAAGTGGTACAGGCGCTGATACTCGATCGGGTCGACCATCAGCCAGCGCGTCGTCTGCGCGATTCCCACGACGATCACGTTCTTCTGGGAGTAGCTGTCCTGGTTTTCCGGCCCCTGGAGAATGCTGCCGAGGTGCAGCCCGAGATTGCGGGCCACCGGAGCGCTCACGATCGCCTCCGGCTGTCCCTGGCGGGGATAGCGGCCGACGACCGAGGTGACCCCCTGGTGCTGGAGGAAGTAGCTCATGTCCGCCTGCCCGAGGCCGAGCACGACGAAGGGCCACTTGCCGACGATGCTGTGGACCTCACTTCCGCTCACGCGGCACGTTATGATCCTGTCGATCTCAACCGGGGTGCCCTCGCGGATCGTGGAAAGAATCGCGGGCATGTGGGTGGAGTCGCCGCGGGGCGACACCCCAAGGCTCTCCTTGGTGTAGGCGTAGATGGTTCGAATCGAGTAGGGGATGGAGTCGATCAGGGCGATGACGCCCGCCACCAACATCACCGACAGCATGATGACGAGGGTCAATGGGATCGTCTTGCCGAGATTCCGGACGAGGAAGACCGCGGGCGACAGCGGGTGCAGCCGCGAAACCGCGCGCTTTCGGCTTACGCGAGCCCCCAACTGAACCCAATCCTTGCCCAACTCGCGCACAGAACAGTTTAACGCTCAGCGAACCGCCGATAGCGCAGGAAAATCTCGTTGCCGACCGCGTGATGTTCGACGATCTCGAACACCGGGAGGGCGCCACGGGGAAAAGGGCGGCCCTCGGCGACGGTCGGCAAGCCCTCTCCGAGCTTGATCGCCGGGGCCATCGTCAGGAAGATCTCATCGACGAGGCCGGCGGCGAAGAGGGAGCCGTTCATTCGGCTGCCGCCAAGGGCGAGGAGAAGCCGGCACCCGAGGCGCCGCAGCTCGCCAAAGGCGGCCTTAGGATCGAACTCCTCCTTCCCGGCGACGAGGCGGCGCACGCCGCCCGACTCGACAAAGCTCGAGGCCGCCGGACCGGCGACG
>DATGIR010000430.1:0-5296 GCA_035295605.1 Fimbriimonadaceae bacterium
CCGAAACGGTCCACAAGGTCTATCCGCTCATCGTCGATCCTAACGACGCCGATTTCAACTACATCGAGAGCAGCCCAGACTACATCTTTGACATCAACGATTCGGGCGCCTACGACTTTCGTCGGCTCTGGTACCTCGACGACACCAACGCGATGGGCGGCTGGGGAATCTGGCCGAACCAGTGGTTCACTGCTTCGACGATGCCAAGCCATCGACCGATAATCGCCGTGATCGACTCCGGCATCGACCCGAATCACCCGGACTTCATTAACGCGGGCGGAACGGGGCTCGACGTGAGCCAGGGTGGACAGATCAACTTTGGACTCTCTGGCTACGTATTCCTGGGCCAGATGTTCCAGGGCGGCGACGTTACCGATGGAATTGGACACGGGACCCATGTGGCCGGGCTCGCGGTCGCCTCCGCGAACAACGGCGGCTACACCTACAATGAAGGCGACGGCTCGCTGGTGACCGACGGCATCCTCGGCATGGGTTACAACTGCCAGGCGATCATCCTGAAGGTTATCGACAGCAGCGGCAACGGGACCGATACCGACGCGGCGGCGGCAATCTTCTACGCGTCGGACCAGGGCGCGGACGTGATCACCCTCAGCCTTGGCGACACCAGCTACTCGCAGCTCTTCCAGGATGCGGTGACGTACGCGTTCCAGGGCGGATCGCTCGTGATGGCCGCCGGATATGAGAACGGCAACACCGGCGGATTATCAACTCCAATCTATCCGGCCGCCTGCAGCGGCTGCCTCGCCGTCGAGGCGGAAGGCCCGTACGAGCTGCCGGCCACGGACTACTACGCCGGCGTGGGCAACTACGTCGACATCGCGGCGCCCGGCGGCGACCTCCTCACGGACCAGGCAACCTACTTCGTGCTTCAGTACATGTGGTCGACGGTTCCCCTTTACGCCTACCTCTATTTCAACCCCGACCCGACCGCCTACCCGCCCTACTGGGAGGGCTACACCTACTTCGTGGGTTCGAGCATGGCGGCGCCCCAAGTCGCCGGTTCAGCGGGCCTGTACTACGGCATGATGAATTACCATCATGGCGACGGCTATGTGAACGTTCAAACGTACCGCGCGCTCGAGAACACGGCCGACAACACGATGAGCCCGCCCTACGGCGGCTGGGAGCCGACGATGGGCTATGGCGGACTGAACATGGCCTCGTTGATGTCTAACACCAACACCCGTGGTTCGCTCGTGGGCTCGGTCAAGGGGATCGTCTACCTTAACGGCAGCATCGCCCTCGGCGTTGCCGTGAAGGCGAAGAACGTCAACGGCGGCCTCACCTACTCAACGACAACCACCACGAATGACGGCACGTACCGCTTCGAAGTGCTGCCGCCCGGGATGTACAACATCACGACAGCGCCAGGCGGAAACCCCAAGACCAAGGTTGCGATTGTCAAAGCGGGAAGCGATCAACCCGGCTTCGACTTCTGGTGCGGCAACTACACGGGCGACACCACCCCGCCTGTCGTCCCCTTCTTCAACGTAACCGGTGAAACGTCTTCGACCTTCACCCTCCACCAGTGGGGCTACGACCAGGACACCGGGATCGACTCGATCTACATTCAGGTCGGCACCAGTCCCGGCGGCAGCGACGTGATGCCATCGACCCTCCTTGTGCCGGATACGAACACGTCGATGTTCACGGGGCTCAACTTGGCTCCAGGCGTCACCTATTACGTCACCGGCACCTACACGAACGGAAACGGTCCGACGTACAACCTCGCTACGAACACGACGGTGGTGAGCACCACGTTCGGCTTCGGGAGCTCGCTGAATCCGACCGGATACGTCGTCAACCGCGGCGTGCTCACCGGAGGGAACCTCTCCAGCCTGTTTGCCGTGGATGGCAACTACCTGACGGTCAGAGAAGGACCGACACTCAACCCCTCCGAGGCGCCGGTGACGGTCTTCTTCAACGGCGTCGCGCCGTCTCAGACCGCCAGCTCACTTGGTGTTCAGATCGTTGGCAAAGCCAACACGCCGGGTCTCACGCAGACCGTGTCGATGTTCGACTACGTGGCCAACGCGTGGGTTGCGCTTGACACTCGCAACGCGAAGAACCTGGGGAACGGCACCGTGATCGTCACCGTCTCCAGCCCGAACCGGTTTATCCAGTCGGGAACGCGCGCAATGCAGGCGAGGTTGCAGTTCAAGCAGTCCGGACCGACGCTTGTCACTCCGTGGTCCGGATTGACCGACCAGGTGCAGTTCCTGTACGCACCCTGAGCAGAACGAAGAAGGGCCCCGCGGCTAAGCCGCGGGGCCCTTCCTTTTTGTCTTGCTAGATCGCCAGCTCGGTTTCGTCGTCGAAGACGTGAATCGCGTCGAGATTGATGACGAACTCAGCCGTCTGACCTTCCTTGATCTTGGTGCCGGTGTCGATTGTGGCGATGAAATTGTGCTGGCCCAAATTCAGATAGGCCACGTACTCGTGGCCTAGGGGCTCGAGCACGTCCACCTTCGCTGTGATCGTGTTCTCCGCGGTCGGCTTGATGTGGCTGTCGATGTTCTTGTCGAAAATCATCTCCGGTCGGATTCCGAGGGTCACGCTCTTGCCCACAAAGGCCTTGGCGGCGTGCTCCCCGTTCAGCGGTAGCTTGAAGTCGGTGGCGTCCACGTAGAACTTCGAGCCCTCCTGAACAATCTTCGACGCCATGAAGTTCATAGGCGGCGACCCGATGAAGCCGGCCACGAACTTGTTTGCCGGGTGGGCGTACACCTTCTCGGGCTCGTCGCACTGCTGAAGCACGCCGTCCCGCATGATCGCCATCCGCTGCCCCATCGTCATCGCCTCCACCTGGTCGTGGGTCACGTATATAGTGGTGATCCCGAGTTGGCGGTGAAGCCGGATCAGCTCGGCGCGTGTCTGTATTCGGAGCTTGGCGTCCAGGTTCGACAGCGGCTCGTCCATGAGGAAGACTTTGGGCTTCCGAACGATCGCACGAGCGAGCGCGACGCGTTGACGCTGACCGCCGGAGAGTTCCTTCGGGCGCCGCAGGAGGTACTTGTCGATGTCGAGCATCTTGGCGACGTCGTTGACCCGTTTGTCGATGTTCTCCTTGATCGTGCGGGTCTCGCCCCAGTGCGTGACCTGCCACCAAAAGCCTTTGAGCTCCCGAAGACGGAGGCCGAACGCGATGTTGTCGTACACGCTCATGTGTGGATAGAGCGCGTAGTTCTGGAAGACCATCGCAATGTCTCGATCTTTGGGCGGAACGTCGTTAACACGAACGTCACCGATCATGATGTCGCCCGCAGTGGCTTCTTCCAGACCGGCTACCATGCGAAGCGCCGTGGTCTTTCCGCAGC
The DNA here is from genome assembly GCA_035295605.1 of Fimbriimonadaceae bacterium. Taxonomy (GTDB): domain Bacteria; phylum Armatimonadota; class Fimbriimonadia; order Fimbriimonadales; family Fimbriimonadaceae; genus DAIDHV01. The sequence continues at coordinate 3,339 of DATGIR010000430.1, forward strand.
CCGACGGCCCGACCAACACCATGAACTCTTTGTCCTTGATGTCGAGAGTCAGGTTGTCAACTGCCTTGACGTCTTTCCCGAAAACCTTCTCTATCGACTTAAACGCGACTCCAGCCAACCATTCCCTCCTTTGGGGGTACGGGCGGATTATAACTCAGGCACGAGTTGAGATTAACAATCGATGAGGCCGGGCGCTCATCGAACTTCGACGAGGCTCGCCAGGTTCGGCCCGAGCACCGGGCCGGGAATCCGCTCCCCTTTGATCAGCCGGGCCAAAATCCGGACCGACTCTGTGATCGCCTGCGGCTCCAGAAGAGCAAAACTCAGGCGCATCGAGAACTCCGGATCCCCCGCGGTGACGAAGAGGCGTCCCGGCGCGAAGGCGACGCCGCGGCGAATCGCATCTGCATACAAGGCTGAGGAGCGGCAGGTTCGAGGCAGGGTCACCCATGTGGCGAGACCGCCTACCACGTGCGTCCATGTCACCTGCGGCGGCATGTAGGTGGTCAGCGCCTCGTGGAGGGCATCCCGGCGTGCTTCGTACTTGGGGAGCACCCGGCGGAGGTGGGCTTCCTGCCCCCCGCTCTCCAAATAGCGGGCAAGTCCGATCTGAACCAGCGGAACGATCTGGTGGCCGAGCGCCTCGACCGCCGCGACGTAGGCGGCCCTCAAACGCGGCGGGAGGCGGACGAAGCCGGTGCCGACACCCGGACAGAGGCTGTAGCTGAACGATCCGATGTGGACGACGTTTTGCCCGTCGAGGGAGGCAAGGCTCGGCGCGGGGTCCCCCTGGTACCTCAGGGCACTGGCGCCCGCATCTTCCACCACCAGCACGCCTGTCGCTCTTGCCAGGCGGAGGATCTCTTCGCGTTGCGATGCGGGCATCGAAAGGCCGGTCGAGTAGCCGAAATCGGGGGTGAGAAGAATCAGCTTCGGCCGGTTGCGGCGCATCGCTTCGGCGGCCGCGTCCAGGTCGATCCCGTCACCTATGTGACCGAGTGGGACGAGATTGAGGCGCTTCAGGCGGCTGAGCTCGCGCAGCCAAAGGTGGCCCGGCTCCTGAACCAAAATCGTGTCGCCCGGGCTGGTGACGATGTCGAGGAGGGCGGCGAAGCCGCTGAGGCAACCCGTGGTGACCACGATGGATGACTCGTTCGTAACGAGACCCCGGCGAGTGAGCAGGCGCGCAATCTCTCGAAGCAGCTCCGGCGTGCCGGCCGAGTCCGCGTAGTCAAACGTCCAGGGGCTGGCATTTCGCAGGGTCTCGATTTCAGCGACCCAGGCATCGGCTTGGAAGAGGGCGGGATCGCCCATCACCGACGCCATGGACCGGATGCCGGCCGAGCGCGAGAGCCGCTCGAACGAGCCCGTCGGCCCCGAATCGGGCAGACTCGCGACGGGGCCGCTGCCAACGGAGACGGAAACGGAACCCACGACCCGCGTTCCGACACGTTGCTTCGATTCGACGAGCCCCATTTTGGCAAGTTCGACGTAGGCGCGATGAACCGCGAACATGGAAACGTCTATTTCTGTGGCGAGCAGACGAGCCGAGGGAAGTACGGTCTCGGGGGCGATCACCCCTTCGATGATCTGGGTTCGGATTTGTTCGGCTATTTGTCGATACAGCGGTATCTTGCTGTTCCGAACCACGTTGATCGACATACGATTTACTATTCGGTTCCCACTCAGCGGTTTGCTCCCTGTTATATGAATTGGACGCCGTGTGTTATGTCCGTTCAAGAGAACGGCGTGGTTCGGGCAAATCGTGTGCTCTCCCTGGGTTTCCCCTCAGGTCCGGTTTCGCGTCGGTAATATCGAACCCAGCCCGATGACGACCATCAGGATCGGCGACGCCGAACGACACCAGGGGAAGCTCTCGGCTCAACAGGTTGCCAAAGCCAAGCAAGCATTGCTCGACGATGGATTTGTCGTGCTCGAATCGGCGATTCCCATCGGAA
>DATGIR010000431.1:0-4411 GCA_035295605.1 Fimbriimonadaceae bacterium
CCTCCTTCACCGCACAAAGATCGGCTAGGTTCGATCCGGCGTGAGCGTTACAAACGCTCCTGGAGTTAGAGCATTGAGTTCTGCGAGGACCTTGGGGGCGAGCGGGGTGATTCCCTCGAAGTCGACGAGGATCGGGTTCAACGTGATGATGCTAATGGCCCTGCCCTTTAGGCTTTGCTGATAACGCATGCTCTTGTCAGCCGTGATTAGGGCGGAGAATCCGGCGCTTTCGGCAGCAGCAATTAACTCGCCATTCTGGAGTTCCCCCCAGCCCATCTGGCGTGCATGCACAGCCTCGTGGCCGAATAGAAGCGCTCCAAAACGTCGGTCGACGTTGCTGTCGAGCAACAAGCGCATTAACCGACGCGCTCAATACCAAAGGTTTGCCGTGCGTGGTTCTGCTCCCACATGACCACCGCGAGGGCTTGTTCCCTTGAGACGTCAGGGAACCCGTCGAGGAAGTCATCGACGGGGCTACCTCGGGTGAGTGTGTCAAGGAGAGCCTGAACCGGCACGCGCGTGCCCTTGAAGCGAACCGCGCCGCTCAAGGTCTCGGGATTCGCGACAAGGATGTCTTGAAGCTCGGTCGGGATGTTCATCGAGTTAGCTGCTCGCCTTGACATTATGGTGGACGAAAATGTTGGCGCCTGGGCGCCCCCCAACGAAGAGGGAGCGTTTGACCCGATAGCCGTGTTGCAATACCCAATAATGGTCCGACGGGAAGGGCTTAGCCGATGAGTCCCCGGCTTCGAACTGGAATCTGGATCCTCCTCGGGCTTGCGTGCTTCGGTTGCTGCCTAGGTGGCCTCACTGTCGTCTTCGACCCGCTCGGCCACATGCAGCTAGATAAGATTGAAGCTCGACTGAAGCGCGATCTTGCCGGGTTGCCGGCCGGCTCGGACGAAGCGGCGGTTCGCCTGTTTGCAGAGCGCGAAGGCCTGATGGAAGTTGGCCAGTTGTCGACGGGATTCAATCGGGATTACCCGCCAAGCCCACCGAACGCCGTCTACGAGATGTCGGCAGAAGACCGATTCCAGACGCGCGACTGGAGTCACGTCAACCTCGTCGTGCGCTTTCGATTCGACAAACGCAAGCGCTTCATATCCGGCGTTGTCGACTTCATCGGTTGCTTCATGTAACTGCAGGTTGCGTGAATCCCCTGCTGCCGCTTCCGGCCCGAGCGGGCGCCGAGCCCCTGCCCGGAGTGCGACTTCATGTGGCGCGAGACCGGCTACCTGAAGCGGCGCAGCCTGATTCCCGAGTGGAGGGGCGTATCGGAGCACACGCAGGTCCCGCGGCTTCGCAAAAGCCGCGTGTACGTCGAGTTCTGCAGCCAGTGCGGCCGGATGGAATATCGCGTGGTCGACGATAAGCCTCCTTTCCGAAGGCGGAACACGCTTCACCGCGATGCTCTCAAGGCGATGCGTGCACAGTTGGCCGCTACGGGAACGATCCGGGTAGCAGTTCGGAATACGCCGTAGCGCTAGGGGGGCTTACTGACGCCCCCTTATCGGGAGGGCGAAGTGGCAGAACCTGCCGCTGAAGTACAAGTCCGCCGACCGCTGGGGTCTCCGCTCATCGTGAAGCGTGACTATGCAGGGGATCCCCGTGACCTGGCACGTGACGAAGACGGCGGTTATGTTGACGTGGTCGCTCCCCGACGAAAACTGCTTCTCCAGCACGGCGCCGGCCTCGGGATCGAGGATGTCATCAACCCCGGCTTGGCGGAGGTCTCCCTTGGAGAGGCAGCTCGCAATTCGGGTTGCGGACGTCATGGCGAGGTACCGGCCTTCACGATACTTGAAGTGCAGATAGGCGTTGAGCCCGACCAGACCCGCTAAGCCGAGCGCCGCAACCGCGAGGCAACCCTTAGCAGCCCGAGGGATAGCCATTTACCCAGTATGGGTCCTGTCCACCCGTGAACCTCGCCGTGATAACCTGGGCGCGTGCCGGCACTTATCTCTTTGCACCGCCCGTGGACCTTCGTGGCCTGCGCCCGCAAGCTCAAGGTTCAAATCGACGGGATTCGGGTCGCCAAGATCAAGGCGAAGGAGACGCTGACCCTTGAGCTCCCGCCGGGGGTGCACGAGGTGCGGCTGACGCTGGACCGGTTCTCCAGCCCACCCCTTCGCCTCGCGGCGAGTGATGGTGAGACGATCCAGCTAACCGGCATGGTGCCCGCTCCGGTTAGCCTGCAAGGTGCCTGGGACGCCATGTTCGGACCTTTCTTCTGGCCCAAGCGCTACCTCATCCTTTACCGGACTGACGGGCTGCAGCACCAGGACCCAGCCTTGCCGCAACCGTCCAACTACCCACGCCCTAGGTGAGTTAGAACCCCCTGTGGCTCGCCCGGACGTCTATGGGGCCCTGGCAGATTGCCGGGCCGCCGGGGGCTGCTCTGATCTCCATCCTCGCTCAAAGTGTTGGGGTTCATTGTCCCCGCCACTTGTCCGCCGCCCCTGTCCCCGAAGTGGCCGCGTACGCCTCGGACCATACTTTGATAGTGAGCGCGCTTCGTCAGGAGATGCTCTTCGCGGATGCTTCCGTTCGGGAGGTGATCGAGAAGCGAGGATCTGAATTGTGGAAGGCTATCGACGGCTATCCGAGCGAGCAGCTTCTCAACACGAGCCCGGAGGATTTGGTCAGCTTCATGGAAGAGCAGTTCTGGCTCCATTCGCCCTCAATTGAGGATGACCGCATCCGTGTCGAGCAGCTTGAAACGAAGATCGACGTGAGTAAGGACCGGATGCGGTTTCCATCGGGTCGCTCAACCCCCTTTCACATTCCAGGAGTTCAGGTCGTGTACCACGTTCCATTCACCGGGGACGGGAAGTTCTTTGGCATTACGCCTACAAGCTATGCGCAGAATCGACCGACCGGTGCAGTCGCCGGAAGCGAACTACAGCTGCACAACGCATGGATACATGATCAGGTGAACGCCGATGCCGTCAAGCGGCACTTTGAAGGGGAGTTGAGCCGGATACGCCAGCACCTGGCGACGCTGAGACGTGACACCGACGCATTTAACTCGTGCATTGGAACTAATGCGCGCACGGCCATCATGGACAGGCGTTCGCGGCTCCTGGCTAACGCCGGCCTAGCCGAGTCCCTGGGATATCCACTCGTCCGACGCGGGGCAGACGTAACCACTTACTCGGCTCCAGAGGTGCGGCGTACGCTCCCGCTCGATCGGCCGAGCTCCCCGGCGGGTCCATATAGCCCACAGCCGACTCTTGATCCGAAGGAGTACGAGCACATTTTGAAGATAATTGACAACGCCATGGAGACTCTGGAGCGCATGCCAAAAGCCGCCGCGGCGATGGACGAGGAAGACCTCCGCACGCTAATACTGGTGATGCTGAACTCGCATTATGAGGGGCAGGCGACTGGCGAAACCTTCAACTATGCGGGGAAGACGGACATATTTGTTCGATCCGAGACCGGAAACGTGTTCGTTGCCGAATGTAAATTCTGGACCGGACCGTCGGGGTTAGCCAAAACCGTAGACCAGATCCTACGGTACGTCACGTGGCGCGAGACGAAGGCGGCGATCATCGTGTTTAACCGGAACAGGGGATTCTCCGAGATGAAGGCATCAGCGGGAGAAGCTATCAGGCTGCACCCTCAGTATAAGCGGTCGCTATCTGTCGGCAACGACGGAAGGCCGATCCGGGTCGTTCTTGGTCATCCCGAGGACACCAACCGCGAGGTCACCCTGAGCGTCTTGGTCTTTGATGTCCCGCATATCGCTGAATGAAATGCGGCCCCGTCAGCCGCGCACGATCCGCTCCCCCGCTCGGTCCCGAGGAGGATGCTTCGGGTCTGAGATGGCAAATCCTCATCGTCTGCAAGTTCAGGGCCCGACGCCTGGGCGCCCGACTTGGTCATCACGCTTTCACGGACGCCCGACCGGTCGCCCGGTTCATTCTCTGGGCTACCGTAGTGGCCGTTCGGCTCCAAAGCAGAGGAATGGGTGGGGCGAGGCTTCGGCACGCTGTCTGTGTACCCTCCATCAATTTTGGTTAGCGCGCCGGCACCAGTCGGAATCTACAGCACCGAGAAGCCCTGTCGATTCCGCGAGCCGTCGGATCGGCTCCGACGGGCGGTGGGTATCAATACTTCGGAAAGTCGCGAGGAACGGGCGAACCGAAGAAGCGTTCGCCCAATTGTCGCCACGTCTCAGTTCGACTATCGTCGTCTGGGAACACGGCGCGTACCGATTCTGGGGTGTACCCCCTCATTGCGTCCCATATTAACGGCCCGTTCGGCAGGCCCATTAGGTGGGTCCGCATGTCAGCGGGCGAGCGCGTGTCCCATATGTGCAGTTCGAGTCCGGAAACGACAGCGGCCTTCGCGATCGCGTCGTTGATGTGGGGATCAGAGAAGCCGTAGCCGAGGGTCATCAACTTGG
>DATGIR010000432.1:0-6980 GCA_035295605.1 Fimbriimonadaceae bacterium
TCGTGTTCACCTGATCGAGCGTGAAGCCGTCGAGCGTCTTGTTGGGGACCTTGGATTTGGTCAGATTCGCCGCCCGCTTGTTGAAGAGCGCCTCTTGCTCGTGCACCTTCTTCAACTCGCCCTGCAGTTGGGTAACCGTCAGATCGGAGAGCGGAATGCTCGGCGCGGCCTGCAGTTGAGTTCCGGAAGGAGGAGGAGTTGCCGGAGCCCCGCCGCCGGCGGCGCCCTGGGCAAGCGCGGCGTTGGAGGCCAGCACGATACCGACGATGAGGAGCTGACGAAGAGAGGTCATGGGGTGCCTTTAGAAGAGCCAGTCGAGAAGTCGGGTGAGGATGCCGCGGCGCTGCCGGTCGGCGATTTGACCCTTGCCGTCCACCTCGATGTGAGCGTCGTTGATGCTGGCGCTGAGGACGGTGTTGTCCGAGCGAATGTCGTCCTGACGAATGACGCCGGTGAGCTTGAAAGTTTGGGTGTCCTTATTGGTCTTGATCGCCCGGGTGCCCTCGATGACGAGATTCCCGTTGGGCAGCACCTTCTTGACGATCACCGACATCTGCGCGGTGAGAACTCCGGTGTTCGTCGTCTGCCCGGTTCCCGAAGTTCCGGAGGTTGCGCCGGTGGATGCGGCGGCGAGGAGGCCCTGCAGAAGCGGGATCCCGTTCGTGATGGAGTTCTTGTCCGACTTGGAGGTGCTCGTGCTAGCCGTGTAGCTCGAGTTCGAGTTCTCCTGGATGACCACGGTCACGATGTCGCCCTCGTGCCGCGCGATCCGATCCATATACGGGTTCGCCATCTTGTGGTCCGCAAAGAGGTTTCCCGCCTTGTCGGCGTCGCGCTCGGATTGAGCGAAGGCGCCGGGGGCGAAAAGGGCGGCAAGCGCCGCAGCGTAGAGGGACTTCATAGTTCGATCTCCACCTTGCCGGCTTCGATGATCGTGCCGGTATGGGTTGTGGTTTTGGAGCCGCCGTCCGGGGTGGTAGCGGTCACGGATACGTTGATCTTCTGGCCGACGACGCCGGCGGTAAGCGCACGGCCTTCGAGCTCGATGATGGCGGCGCCCGACTTGAAGATGACTTTGATCGTCTCGCCTGCCTTGACGGCTCCGGCCGCGGTGGACGGCACGAGCGTCACCGTTTGGGTGCCAACGATTGCGGTGCCGCGGCGCGCGGTGACAGTGACCAGGAAGCCCTTCGACGTCTGCTCGGGATCCGAGGTCTCCAGGTCGATGTCGCCGTCTTCGGCGATGATGGGATTGACCGTCCCGCTCACTTTGAACTCGAGCTTGGATCCGACCTTGTCTTGGGCAGCCTTGAGGGCCGCGGCGGTGATCTCCTCGGGAGAGATCGTTTTGGTCTTTCGGGCAACGTCGGCGCCGTCCGGAACGACGAGCACATAGGTCCCATCGAGGTGGCCGGCTCCGCGAAGGCGGAGCGCGACGAACTTCGGGTCGATCTTGCGGCTGAAGCCGGCGAGCGTCGTTTCGCCGATCTTGACCTTCTTGTAGCCGTCGACGGCGTCCTCCGGACCGGTGATAGTGGCGATGTCGCCGAGCGAAAAGCTGTTTCCGACGACCTCGCTGTGCTGCCGGACGATGATTTCGACTTGTCGTTCGTCGCCGCCCTTGACGGCGTGGGCCTTGGATGCGATGGCTGTGTTCGGCTCGGCGTGGTTGGTGAGCAGATCCGAACTCTTGACCGCGTTGTTCGGCTTGACGGTCTGAGGCGCGGCGGCGCGCGTAGGCGAGCCGTCGACGTCCAACCGAATCACACCGGCGGTGTCCTCGCCCGGGTTGGTGAGGCTAGGGCGCTCGGAAAACGTGAAGAAGCTGTCGGTCGTGCTCGAGGTGGTACCGGCGGGAAAAATGGCGAGCACGAGCCGCCCGAGGTGGGCTTCGCCGGCATCGACGTTGCCCTGCAGGTCGATCTTGATCGACTGGGTGCCGGCAGGAATCTGGATCGAGGGCAAAACCTTGGCGCCCTCCGAGCCGAGCTCGCCGTCGATGGCGATGAAGGTCGCCTTCTTGGCGTAGACGACGCGGCCATCGCGCACGAAGCGCATGTAGCCGGGCCCGTCCACGTGCACCTTCGCCGGGGTGAAGGCGCCGAACAGGGTAACCGCAAGAGCGACGAGGTTGGTCATGGCTTACTGCTTGATGTTGTTGGCGACCTGGAGCATCGCATCGGCGGTCTGGATGGCCTTCGAGTTGATCTCGTAAGCGCGCTGGGCGGTGATCATGTTCACCATCTCGTTCACGACCTGGACGTTGGAGCCCTCGATGTAGCCGGCCTGGAGCGTGCCGGCGCCGTTGGTGCCCGGCGCGCCGTCGGTCGCGGATCCGCTGCCGCCGCCCTCCTGGTACAAGTTCGAGCCAATCCGGGTGAGGCCGGCCGGATTCGGAAACGTGGTCAGATTGATCGTCGTGATCAGGGTCGGGGTAGAGGAGCCGGGCGTGGTCGCGGTGACCTTGCCGTTCATGTCGATCGACACGTTCGTGGACCCGGGGGGAATGACGACGCTCGGCTCAAGGACGTAGCCCTGTTGGGTCACCAACTGGCCGGTGGCATCCTGCGTGAACGAGCCGTCACGCGTATATACATTGCTCCCGTCGGGGCCGACAAGCTTGAAGAAACCTTGCCCATTGATGGCGAGGTTGAGCGGTGAGTTCGTTTGAACGGGAGCGCCTTGGGAAACGTCGGTGGCGTTACCGGTCCAGAGCGAGCCGAGCCCGACTTGCATCGCAGCAGGGCGACCGTTTTGCTCGCCGCTGGAGACGGCGGTGGTTTGGTACATCAAGTCGGCGAACTGGGCCCGCTGCGACTTGAAGCCGGTGGTGTTTGCGTTGGCCAGGTTGTTGGCCAGGACGTCGAGATTGGTCTGCTGCGCCAGCATTCCCGATCCCGCGGTGTTAAGGGCTCTCATCATGATGGTTTGTTAGGGTGCGGCTTAGCCGATGGTCGAGACCAACTTCTGGGTGAGCTGGTCTTGTTGGGTGATGGACTTCTGTTGGAGTTCGTAGCTGCGGCCGATCTTGATGAGATCGAGCATCGCTTCGACGGGGTTGACGTTGGATCCTTCGAGGGTCCCGGCCGCAAATTTGGCGTGCTCGGCGGGGGTTGTTCCGGCGCCGGACGGGTCGGCGTAAAGGTTGTTGCCGGCCTTGAGGAGGTTGCCGGAGAAGGCGCCGAGCTTTCCGACCACGGTGGTCGCGCCCTTGAGGGTGGAGGTCACGGTGCCATCCGGGGAGATGGATGGTTGGCCGCCGACCGGGATCTGGATTGGGTTCTTGGACTCGTCGAGAACCTGGAGCCCCGTTTGAGTGACGACGTTCCCGTCGTGATCCAGGGTGAAGGAGCCGTCGCGGGTGTAGGAAATCTTGCCGCTCGCATCGCGGACCGCGAACATGGCGCCCGGGGTTTTGAGTGCGACATCCAGGGGGCGACCGGTGACGTTCATGGGTCCGAGTTCGCCCAGCGTGCTGTAGGGGCTGGCGATGACGCTGCCGCTCGAAATCGAGCCGACCGCGTTGCCGACGCCGCCGTTCGCGCTGACCTGCTGGAGGGTGGCTTGGAACGTCATTCCGTCCCGTTTGAAACCGGGGGTGTTGACGTTGGCGAGGTTGTTGGAAACTGTGTCCAGCCATTGCTCGCTGTTCACCATGGAGCCGGCGACTGCTTGAATGCCACGGTTCATCCCACCATCAGATCGGCACGTATGTTTAACAGGTTTAGGGAGGAAATTCGACCGAACTTGGCAATCGACTTTAGGTTTTCAGGGGGGCCAAAACCTAAAAATCTCGTCAGCTTTTACCGAAGACCTCAGCGGTGGGCGCAGGTCGGTCATGGACCTGCGTTGAATACAACAGATGGCTTTTGCACTGGCGGACTACAATACATTCCCAGTTATGGTTGCGGCGGAACGATTGACGGCGCTTGTCGAGGGGAAGGACCCGATGCTCGTGATGCGGATGCGGAGCGGGTTCGCGGTCATGAGCAACCATCAATTTCTCAAGGGGTACTGCTTGCTGCTCGCTTACCCCGAGGTATCCAGCCTCAACGATTTGAGTCATGAGTCGCGAGCGGCGTTTCTGCACGACATGGCCCTGCTGGGCGACGCCGTCCAGCGCACCACCGAGTGCAAGCGGATCAACTACAGCATCTATGGGAACAAGGATCCGTTCCTGCACGCGCACGTGATTCCCCGCTACGACTCCGAGCCGGACGAGTACCGGGAGGTTCCCCCGTTCTCGTATCCGCAGGACGTGCGGGAGCATTGGACGACGCACTACAAGCTCGAAGAGCACGCCGAGCTGCAGGACAACATTCGGCTCCGGCTGATGGAGCTGCTCGGGCACACGCCGGATTAGGGTCGTAGGGTTTTAGGGTCGTCAAACGGCGCCGACGAGGATCTCTCGGACGCGCTGGTCGTCGATGTCGCCTCGCTCACCGAGCTTGATCGCACCGCGGCGGGTCATGTTGCTCACGACCTTGTCCGCCGCCTCGGGGCCGACCTCGTACGACTTGAGGGCGGTAGCAAGCCCCATCGTTCCGAAAAACGCCTCCATCTTGCCGATGCCGGCTTCGATGCGCTCTTCGTCCGATCCCGAAGCGATTCCCCAGACGCGCTCGGCGAACTGAAGTAGCTTGGCGCGCTTGCCCTCCGTTTGACGCCGAAGCAGGCTGGGCAGCACGACCGCCAGGGTTCGGGCATGGTCGATGCCGTAAAGCGCGGTCAGCTCATGGCCGATCGAGTGGGTCGCCCAATCCTGAGGGACGCCGACGCCGATGATTCCGGCCAGTGCCATCGTTGTACACCAAACCACGTTGGCGCGGGTCGCGTAGTGGGTCGGGTTCGCGAGGGTCTTCGGCCCTTCCTCGATTAGGGTGAGGAGGATCGACTCGGCAAAGCGGTCCTGAAGCGGACTGTCGGCCGGATAGGTCATGTACTGCTCGACGACGTGGACGAACGCGTCGACCACGCCGTTCCCGATCTGGCGTGGGGGCAGGGAGAAGGTGGTTTCGGGGTCCAGAACCGAGAAGCGGGGATAGACGATGGCGCTGATGAAGGCGAGCTTCTCGGTGGTTTCGGCCCGGCTGATGACAGCGGCGCCGTTCATCTCGGAACCCGTGCCGGGAAGGGTGAGGACGGTGCCGATGGGCAGCGCCTCTCTGGCCAGGGTCCAATCGCTGACGATATCCCATCCCTCACCCGGGTACTTGGCAGCGGCGGCGATGTACTTCACGCCGTCCAAGACGGAACCCCCGCCCACCGCCAGCAGATAGTCGTATCCCTCGGCCCGAATCATGGCGACCGCCCGGTTGAGGGTCTCGTACTGCGGGTTCGGCTCGATGCCTTCGAACTCGCCGAAGCTTCGGCTTTTGAGCGCGGCAACCACCTGATCGTAAACGCCGTTCTGCTTGATGCTCCCGCCGCCGTAGAGGATGAGCACCTTGGCTTCGGCAGGGATTTCGTTGGCGATGTTGGCGATCTGGCCCTTGCCGAAGAGAATCTTGGTCGGGTTCTTGAAGGTGAAGTTGTCCATGGGTTGGTTGGTACTACGCGGACGACGCACGGGGCGTCGGCTCCGCAAGCCGGTAGGCGCCGGTAACGCCCGGCGCGGTCGGCCGCACCCTTGTAGATAGAATAAGACGAACTTAATGGCAGCACAACGCACCGTCATCGTCGTGGGAGGGGGGCTCGCCGGGCTCATGACCACCATGAAGCTTGCGGAGGCGGGCCATAAGGTCAAACTTTTCAGCCTCGTACCCGTCAAGCGCTCGCACAGTGTGTGTGCCCAGGGGGGCATCAACGGCGCGGTAAACCTGCGCGGCGAGGGCGACTCGCCCTACCTCCACTTCGAAGACACGATCACCGGCGGCGACTTCCTGAACCACCAGCCTCCGGTCATGCGGATGGCGGAGCGCGCGCCGGCGATCATCTTTCTGCTGGACCGCATGGGGGTGCCGTTCAACCGAACGAGCGAAGGACTTTTGAGCTTCCGCCGGTTCGGCGGCACGCTCAAACACCGCACCGCCTACGCGGGCGCCACCACCGGGCAGCAGCTTCTCTACGCTTTGGACGAGCAGGTGCGGCGCTGGGAGGTCGACGGGCGGGTTGAGAAGTACGAGGGCTGGGAGTTCCTCGGGGTCGTCAAGAATTCGGACGGCGCTTGCGTCGGCATCACCGCCCAGAACCTGCGCACCATGCAGATCGAGGCGATCCCGGGCGACGCGACCGTCATCGCCACCGGCGGGAACGGCCTCATCTTCGGACGCTCCACGAATTCGATCATCAACACCGGATCGGCGGTCAGCATCTGCTACCAGCACGGCGTGCACTACGGGAACCCGGAGATGGTGCAGATTCACCCGACCGCGATACCGGGGGAAGACAAGTGCCGGCTCATTTCCGAATCGGTCCGGGGCGAGGGTGGACGGGTCTGGACGCCGCGCGATCCGGCGGATTCGCGCCGGGCCGTCGAAATCCCGGAGAAGGATCGCTGGTATGTCTGCGAGGAGATGGACCCGGTCTACGGCAATCTCCTGAGCCGCGACATCGTCAGCTTCATCATCTACTGCGTCTGCCGGATGAACAAGGGAATCCGGGGCGGGCAGCAGGTCTATCTCGACATCACCCAGCTCCACACCTCGCGCGGCGGCAGCCTGAGCCGCGATCAGATCAACGACAAGCTCGAGGGCGTGCTCGAGATCTACGAGAAGTTCATGGGTGAGGACCCGATCGAGAACCCGATGCGGATCTACCCGGCCGTGCACTACACGATGGGCGGACTCTGGGTGGACTTCGAGAAGGGGCACGAGGGAACGCTCGACCTCGACAGCGCGCGCAACCAGATGACCAACGTGCGCGGGCTCTATGCGGCGGGGGAGTGCGAGTTCCAATACCACGGCGCGAACCGGCTGGGCGCCAATGCGCTGCTCTCCTGCCTTACCGGCGGCGAACTGACCGCCCAGGGCGTTCTCGCC
>DATGIR010000433.1:0-2573 GCA_035295605.1 Fimbriimonadaceae bacterium
AGTTCGGTCCGGGTCTCCTCGAGGCCCCTCACGCCATGGTGCTTGCCGCCCAAAAGGTGCGCCGGACGGCTTCGATCTGCGGCGTCAGTGCGGCCCACTCGTCGGGCGGCTCCGGGTGGACGAGCGTCAGATTGCCGTCAAAGCCGGCCTCGCGCACGATTAGCAGGCACGTCTCGAAGTCTTCGAGCAGCGGCTTGCCGTCCGCAAAATCGCACTTTGCGTGGCACGATGTGGCGAACTTCGCGATCTTGCCCAGGCGTTCGTACTTGTCCGGCCCTGGCCAGTTGCCGAAGTCGAACACCAGTCCAATGCCGGAGCGCTCGAGGATTTCGGCGACAACTTCGGGCGACGCTGTGAGCGCTTGCCAGTTCTCGGTCGAGACATTCACGCCGAGTACATCGCCCCTGGCTTTGAGACGGACTAGGCCGTTCACGGACTGATCTATTGTCTGGGCACTCGGAGGTTGCTGCCCGGCGATGACCCGAACCCGCTCGAAGCCACCCCAGGCGGCAACCTGAATCCAGGATTCGATGTAGGCAAGGCTCGCTTCGGCTTCGCTCGGGTGCGTAATGTCGCCGTGATCGATCAGGAGCTGAAAGAGATTCACCCCCGAGGCCTCGGCGGCGACCTTCAAACGCTCGATTTCGCCTCGATCCGGGAGGAGATGGAAGTCGCAAACCTCGAGGGTCGTGATTCCAGCGGCCTTGGCGCGGGCGGGGAGCCCGAGGATTCGATCCAAGGCGCCGGTCGCAGCGGGTTGGCCGGGGAGGTACTCGAAGCTCTGGCCCACCCAGCCGTGGACGGCCCACGACGAGAGCGCCAGACGCGCCACTACCGGAAGAGTTCCTTCAACCGATGGCGCTGGGCAATTGCGCGGAGCTTCTTGATGGCCTGGACTTCGATTTGGCGGAGGCGCTCTCGAGAGAGTTTGAGCTCCTCGGCGATCGCATCGGCAGTTTCATCGGGGCCGTCGAGGCGGAAGCGAAGCCGCATGACGCGCTGCTCGCGCTCGTTGAGCTCCTGCATGATGTGGTGGAGCTCGCTCAGGAGCTCTTCGGAGATCATCGAGGCGTCGGGCCCGCGCTGACCGGGATCGCGGATCAGTCCGCCGAGGGTCATGCCGCCGTTGTCGCCCACCGTCATGTCGAGCGAAAGAAGCTCTTGCGAACACTGGAGAAGCGCGAGCATCCGGTTCGGCGAGATGCCCATGCTGGCGGCAAGCTGCTCGGTGGAGGGTTCGTAGCCCAACTCCCGGGCCAACCGCTCGCGCTCCCGCTCGATCTTGCGGATCGATTGGGTGACGTGGGCAGGGAGGCGAATCGCCTTCGACTTATTATCGATCGCCCGGCCGATCGCCTGGCGGATCCAGTGCGTGGCGTAAGTGGAGAAGCGGAAACCTTTGTCGGGATCGAAGCGCTCGGCGGCCTGCATGAGGCCGACCGCGCCTTCCTGTATGAGATCCTCGAGCGGCATGGACCGGTTTCGGTAGGCCTTGGCGATATTGATCACGAGCCGCATATTCGACTCGATGAGCCGCTGCCGGGCCGCCTTATCGCCGCGCTGAATAGCGCGGGTGAGGGCTATCTCCTCGTCGGCGCGCAGGAGTGGCGCTTGAGTCAGCCTTCCGAGATAGCTCGGAATGCCTTCGTCAACCTGATGCGAATGTGGTTGTGCGCTCATTGAGACAAACTGCTTAGTTGATCGTTTCGACGGCGATGTCGCGGAAACGTTCCCCTGCTAGGCCTCTTCGCGCAATGTTTGTGCCAGAAACCGCTGCTCTGGCACAACGCGCATCATGCGCGCCGCGCTTCCGCTGAAACCGTAGTCGTCGCTACGCCGGGAAGCGATGGGATAATACTCTTTCGGGACGGGCGGAAACATCTAAATTCTGCCGATCCGTACACGTTTTTTATCCGCGAGCCGTTGTGAACGAAGAACGATTTGTCCAGCTCCGAGAGCCGGATTGGCAGCGCCTGGTTCATTTGTGCGACCGTGCCGACGCGAGTCCCACGTTCTTAAACACGAACGACTTCCACGAGTTGATCCGGTGCTATCGGCGAACGAGCGGGGACCTTTCCACGGCTCGGACGATCGGCTCGAATCCGGAGATGATCACGTTCCTGAACGACATCGTGGGTAGGGCCTACGCGATCCTCTATCGAGCTCCGCGCAAGTCGTTCCTCGCCGGACTTGGACAGGTGCTTGGGACCGTCGCGGAAACCGGCCGGCGCCGCAAGTGGTTCATCTTCGGTTCGGGGGCCGGCTTTCTGGTTTTCGCCTTCCTGAGCTACTGGCTGATGGACGCGGTGCCGGCCACGCGAGACGTCTTCATACCCCCGGCGTCGCGCGACAACATCAGGTCGTGGACCCGTGGACTGCCCGAGCGGTCTGCGGGGCAGTCGGCTTTCGCGACGGGCATGTACGCCAGCCACAATCCGATGGCCGCCATCAGCGGGATGAGCGTGGCGTCGGTTTCCTTCGGCGCGGGCGGTCTCTACTTCTTGTACGTAAATGGGATGAACGTGGGCGCCCTCGCCAATGAGATGAACAGAGTCGGCCGGCTGCCGATGCTG
>DATGIR010000434.1:0-5202 GCA_035295605.1 Fimbriimonadaceae bacterium
CCACGACCGCGCCCCAGGGTCCCGCGACCAGGTAGCCGATGAACGTCGCTGTCGTGAAAACCGGCCCGGGCGTGAACTGGCCGACCGCCACCGCGTCCAACAGCTCGGACTTCGTGAGCCATCCGAGCTTGGAAACCAGGTCCACGTTCAAGTAGGCCAGCAGCACGTAACCGCTGCCGTACAACACCGAGCCGATCTTCAGAAAGTAAAGAAAGATCGGGGCGACGCCCGCCCGGCTAGCCGGGGCGAGCAAGCTCAAACCGAACGCGAGCGTGACCAGCATCGCGACCAGCCCGAGCAGGAAGGCGAGCGGGCGAATCCGGAGCGGACGAGCGTCTCGCCACAACCCGGGCGCCATGGCCGCCAACCCACTCGCCGCTACCGCCGCCAGCGGATGGAGACCGAAGACGGCCGCCAGCACCGCGGCCGCGCCGATCACACCCAAGCCGACACTTTTCACCGTCGTCCGCAGCAACGTCACCACCGCCTGGGCGACGATCGCCACGATCACGGGTTTGATCCCGTACAACAAGTGCTCCGCCGCCGGCGCGTGCCCCCAGGTTCGGTAGGCGACCGCGAAGGCGGTTACGAGCAGCGCCGCGGGAACGATGAAGCACGCCCCCGCCACGACCAACCCGACTCCGCCTCCCCGAACCCGGCCGATCTGCATCGCGAGCTCCGTCGAATTCGGACCGGGAATCAGGTTCACCATGCCGAACAATTCGGTGAATTCCTCGTTCGTGAGCCACTCGCGTTGTTCCACGAACTCGCGGTGCATCATCGCGACGTGTGCCGCAGGCCCTCCGAACGCCGTCAGTCCTAGCCGAAGGTTGATTGCGGCCAGTTCGGCCCAAATGCGGGCGTTTGACTTGTGATCGGACTCTATGTCGATTGACTTTACTGCCCGTCCCGTTCCCCGGTCGCGTAGACTCGAATCGAGATGCAACTCCGTACCCTCGCCGAATCCGACGTCGACCACTTCATTCGAAAGGGTTACGTCAAGATCGAAGGCGCTTTCCCGACTCAGGTTGCAAAGGAGTGGTCCGCGAACTGCTTTTCCCGGCTCGGCTACGACCCGGCCGACAAGCGCACCTGGCTCGAACCCCGCATCCACATGGGCGGCGACAAGTTCGTCGAGGTTGCGCAGTTCGCGCCGCGCGTCTATGGCGCCATCTGCGACCTCCTGGGTGGCGAAGAGCGCCTTGAGCCGCCCTCACGCTGGTCGGACCACTTCATCGTCAATCTAGGGCTTCGGGCCGATGAGGAGTGGCAGCCGGCCGGCCCCACCACGCCGGGTTGGCACAAAGACGGCGACTTCTTCCGCCACTTTCTGGACTCGCCGGAGCAGGGGCTCCTCGTGTTCGTCAACTGGACCGACGTGGTCCATCACGGCGGCCCGACCTACATTGCCACCGACTCGGTTCCGGTCATCGCCAAGTTTCTAGCCGACCACCCCGAGGGGGTTCTGCCCGGCCAATTCGACTTTCCAGGGCTGATCGCGCAGTGCCATGAGTTCGAAGAGGCGACGGCGAAGGCCGGCGACGTCTATCTCCTGCACCCGTTCCTTCTTCACGCTGCCTCCCAGAACCCGCTGCGCGTCATTCGCATCATCACCAACCCGCCCGTGCATCTCGCCGAGCCGATGCAGTTCGATCGAACCGATCCCGCCGACTTTTCGCCGGTCGAGCAGGGTGTCCTCGCCGGGCTGGGCGTGGATCGCTACAAGTTCGAGCCGACCGCCCCCCGCGAGCGAGTAGTGCCGGAGCGGATCAAACGTCAACAAAGGATGATGGAAGAGGAAGCAGCCCGCAAAGCCGGAGTTGGTTAGCGCCGTATACTAAAGCCAATCACCCAGGCCAATGAAGTCCTCCTGGCTCCTCTCCCCGATCGCCCTCTCGGTTCTTGGTTTTGCGGTGGCAACCGTGCCGCCCGCCAAGCCGACCAAGCCCGCCGTCAACTTCGGCCGCGATGTCCGGCCGATCCTGAGCCAGCACTGCTTCAAGTGCCACGGCCCGGACGTCGCCAAGGAGGCCGGCGGCCTTCGCCTCGACTCGCTCGCGAACGCCTCGAAGCAACTCGGCGACGGCGCTGCCATCGTGCCCGGCGATCCCGCTAAATCCCTGCTCCTGAAGCGCGTTTCCGCTACCGACGCCGACATGAAAATGCCGCCGAGCGGCGCCGGCGTCTCCGCCCTCACCCCGGAGCAGATCGATACCCTGACGGCTTGGATCGCCGCCGGCGCCAAGTACGAGAAGCACTGGTCCTTCGTGGCGCCGAAGATGCCGCCGATTCCGCGCGTCAGCAGCCCTCGCTGGTGCAAGAACGACGTCGACCGGTTCGTCCTGGCCAAGCTGGACGAAGCCGGGCTCAAACCCGAGCCCGAGGCGGATCGAGATACTCTCGCCCTGCGCGCCTCCCTCACCCTGACCGGCCTCGCCCCTACCCCGGAGGCGCTCGAATCCTTCCGCAAGGATCAGGGCCGCGGCGCCTACGAGCGTTTCGTCGATCGCCTCCTGGACAGCCCCGCGTACGGGGAGCACCAGGCGCGCTACTGGCTAGATGCCGTGCGGTACGCCGACACTCACGGCCTCCACATCGACAACGAGCGGATCATCTACCCCTACCGCGACTGGGTCGTCAGCGCCTTTAACCGCGACCTGCCCTTCGACAAGTTCACCGAATGGCAGCTCGCCGGCGACTTGCTCAAGAAGCCGACCACCGAACAGCTCGTTGCCACCGGCTACGTGCGGATGAACCCAACCTCCAACGAGGGCGGCGCGATCGAAGAAGAGTTCCTCGCCCGCAACACGATGGACCGGGTAGACACCACCTCCACCGTCTTCCTCGGCCTGACCGTGGGCTGCGCCAAATGCCACGACCACAAGTACGACCCGATCAAGCAGCGCGACTACTACGGCCTCTACGCCTTCTTCAACAGCACCCAGGACAAACCGCTGGACGGCAACCTTGGTCTACCCGAGCCCGTCATCCGGGCCTCGACCGAGGATCAGGACGCCCACATCGGAGACCTGACGCGCGCGATCAACCTGCTCTCCGATAAGGTCAAGCCGGACGACGCCTCGGCCTGGCTGGCCGAGCATCACCAGCCGGTTCCCAGCTCGGGCAACTGGCAGATCAGCCCGGTCTACACCTCTCCCACCTTCGACGAGGCCTTCACCAAAGCCAACCCCGGTGAGCCCGGCCAGCCGGCCGCCGCCTGGAAGGAGTTTAAGTACGAACCCGGCAAGGTGGCCGCCAACATCATCAAGAAGGATAACTCCTCGGTCTATGTCCGTGGAACCGTAACCGTCGCCACCGCTCGCAGCATGACGATCGGGGTCTCCAGCGACGATGCGATCAAGCTCTGGGTCAACGGCAAGCTCGTCCACGCCAACAAGGTCAACCGGAGCGTCGCCGAAGCCGTCGATCAGGTGAAGATCGACCTGAAGGCCGGCGACAACGAGCTCGTCGCCAAAGTGGTCAACGGCGCTGGAGAGGACGGGCTCAACATCCGCCTCGCCGACGCCAAGGACCAGCGGATCGACGAAACCATCGCCGCCTACAAGAAGGCGCCCAAAGACGAAGCCGCGACGACCAATCTCCGCGCCCTGTTCCTGGAGGTCGGGCCGGACTCGCCCGACGCGCTCGCCTACCGCAAGACGCTCAAAGAGCGGGCCGACTTCGAAGCCAAGATCCCGATGACGCTGATCGCCCGGGAGATGGATAAGCCGCGGCCGACCTTCATCCTCAAGCGCGGCCAGTACGACCTCAAGGGCGACCCGGTTGATCGGCACCTCCCGTCCGTCCTCGGCGAGCTGCCGGCCGGAATGCCCGCCGACCGGCTTTCGCTCGCCAAATGGATGACCTCGCCCGCCAATCCGCTCGTTTCGCGCGTGTTCGTGAACCGGCTTTGGCAGCAGACCTTCGGCACCGGCATCGTGAAGACCGCGGAAGATTTCGGCAGCCAGGGCGAATGGCCATCGAATCAAGAGCTTCTGGACTACCTGGCCGTCGACTTCGAAAAGAACGGCTGGAGCGTGAAGAAGCTCAACCGGCTGCTCGTCACCTCCGCCGCGTTCCGCCAAAGCTCCCGCGAAACTCCCGCCAAGCTGGCCGCCGATCCCGAAAACCGGCTTATCTCGCGCGGCCCGCGCTACCGGCTAGACGCCGAAATCATCCGCGACCGGGCCCTCGAAGCCGGCGGCTTGCTGCTCCACGATGTCGGCGGCCACGGCTTCAAGCCGTACCAGCCCGATGGTCTTTGGGAGGCGGTTGGCTTCGACATCAGCGACACCGCCAAGTACAAGCGCGACCACGGCGACACCATCTACCGCCGCAGCCTCTATCTCTTCTGGAAGCGCACAAGCCCTCCGCCGGTAATGCTCACCTTCGATGCCCCCATGCGGGAAGCGTGCGTCGTCCGCCGGAGCCGGACCAACACCCCGCTCCAAGCGCTGACCACCATGAACGAGCCCGCCTTCCTCGAGGCGAGCCGGACGATGGCCCAGCGGCTGCTCAAAACGCCGGAAAGCGATGAAGCGCGCTTGCGTCGCGCCTACCTCCTGGTCCTCGGCCGGGAGCCCAAGCCCGCGGAAGCAAAGGTTCTCCTCGCCTCCGTCGCCCGGTATCAGGCCCAGTACACCGCCAACCCGTCGGCCGCCGAAGAGCTGCTCCAGGTCGGCGACGCGCCCACCGTTCGCCACGAGAACCCCGGAGAGGTCGCCGCCTGGATGGTCCTCTGCTCGACCCTGATGAACACCGACGAATTCTTGACTCTCCACTGATCCACGACCACCGACCACAGACCAAAGACCAATGACTCCTTTGCGCGAAGCTGAACTCTTAATGACTCGCCGCCAGCTCTTCGGCCGGGCGGCGCTCGGCGTGGGCACCGCCGCCCTCAGCCAGCTTCTGAGCGCCAACGGCTTGGCGACCATCTTCGAGGACAAGCGCTTCGGCGGACTGCCCGGCTTTCCCAACTTCGCGCCCAAGGCCAAGCACGTCATCTACCTCTTCATGAACGGCGGCCCCAGTCAGCTCGACCTCTGGGACTACAAACCGAAGCTCAACGACTACTACAACCAGGACCTGCCCGACTCGATCCGTCGCGGCCAGCGCATCACAACCATGACGAGCGGCCAGGCTCGCTTCCCGGTCGCGCCCTCCAGCTACAAGTTCGCCAAGCACGATAACGGCGGCGAC
>DATGIR010000435.1:0-4938 GCA_035295605.1 Fimbriimonadaceae bacterium
TGCGGCACGTCGTTGTCGAGCCAGGCCTTCTGAACCGGATGGTCTGCGCTTGCGGAGAGGCCTTCGATCGTCGTGACCTTTCCATTCTTAAGCTGTTGGATTTCGTAAGAACAACTCCGGACCGCCTTGCCATCGACCAGAACCGTGCAGGCGCCGCAATACCCGGCGCCGCAACCGAATTTGGCGCCGGTCAGGCCTAGGTTGTCGCGTAGGACCCAAAGAAGCGGGGTATCGGCAGGAACATCGACTTCTTGATGTTTGCCGTTAACGTTCACCGAGAACTTGGCCAAGGCATGCCTCCTGATGCCCATCCTCACGTTTGCCGCGGATGGCGCATCGCTGTGTCTTCAGCGTAGCAGACTGGACGGGTGCAGCCCGTACTTTTAAGGACCTCTCAGGTACGAATCAGCCGGCGTTGCGGAAGAGCAGCTTGTCAAGGCCGATCACGAGCCCGTTCAGCCCTCGGACCTCCCGAATCGCCAACCGGACGCCGTGCATGAAGCCGGCCCGGTCGGTGCTGTCGTGGCGAATGGTCAATGTCTCGCCCGGCGCGCCGAACATCACCTGCTGGTGGGCCAGAAGCCCGGGCAGTCGGATGCTGTGAACTGGAATCCCATGCCATCGGCCCCCGAGCGCCCCCTCCGCTTTGACCACCGGGGTGGGCTTGGTGCTCGGCTCCATCGACTTGGCCTCGGCGATGAGCTGAGCGGTGAGCAAGGCGGTGCCGCTGGGGGCGTCCTCCTTACGGTCGTGGTGGAGCTCCATAATCTCAACATCCCCGTACCAGCGGGCGGCGATCTCACTAAAGCGCATCATCAGAACCGCGCCCACCGCGAAGTTGGGGGCGATGAGGGCGGGAACTCCGGTGCGTTCGCACGCTTGACGGATCTCGTCTACTTGCTCCGCTCCGAGCCCGGTGGCGCCGATAACAGGGGAGCAGCCCCGCTCGAGGGCGATCAAGGCGTTGTCCTTGATCGCGGAGTGGTGCGAGAAGTCGACCAGGACCTCCGCCGGGGAGGTATTCAACGCGCTTGCCAGATCGGGCTGAATCTGCTGGTCGCCTGCTGCCGCGATGCCGGGGACGAGCTCCCCGACCGGCGAGCCGACGCATGACCGGTCGACGGCGGCGACGAGCTGCATGCCCGCGTCGCCGGCCACCGCCTTGAGGACCTCCCGGCCCATCCTTCCGGCCGCACCCACGACGGCAACCCGAATCGAAGCCGCCACCTAGTCGGCACGCTCCAGACGGAGGCTGCCGAGCTGATCCATGACCACGATGTCGGCGGAGTCGTCCACGTACATCTCCATCTCGCCGCCGTCCGATTTGACGTGGAGGTGATGCGTCGAGACCGTCTTGGCGCCGACCTTGGTCTCTTCGTCGCCCACGAAGGTGGTCGTGGTGAGCTCCCACTTGCCGTTCTGAACGTTGAAATTGGTGAATGTGGCGGTGTCGCCCTTCTTCGGGGTCACGCCGTTGAACCAAGTCTGGCTTGCATCGGCCAATACGGCATTGGCTGGAGGCTTGAGGGTCGCCTGCCGCGTTTCGCCCCGGACGTCCTGAAGGGTGAAGTCCACGGAGCCGTCGGCAAATACGGCCGAGTTTGAGAACGGTCGCTGCCCGAGAACCCCGTGAAACACCTTCTTGAGGGGAGTGCCGTCGCGCTTGCTCAAGTCGTCGAACACCGCGTCGAGGGTGACCCCTTCGACCGTTTCACTTATTCGAAGGAGCGTGTGACGATCGGTGGCGGTTAAGGTCCGGTCATAGCTGGCATCCCCAATTTGCAATCCGGCGTGAAACATCTTGTAACGGTAGTTCGCCTTGTTCGGTCGCTCAAGGGTTTGGGAGGCATTCCCGGCAAGGACGCTGAAAGTGATGAGTCCGGCGACGGCAGTTAACGGATTCATTTGGTTCCTCAGCGCTCGTCCGTGAGCAACCGCGCAGCTCGCAGCCCGCTGGCAAAAGCGTACTCAATCCGACCTCCGGTCACGCCGTCTCCGGCGACGACCACTTGCTCGTTTCGGTGGTTGACGCTATCGAACAGCACAATCGACTCCGGCTGCGAATACTTCCATCTCTTGACGCTTGAAACGACGGGATGCGTCCACGAAGTGCCGTATAAGGTCGTCACGTAGCCGGTCGCTTCGGCGACGATCCGAGCGTCGTCCCACTCCCACGCGGTACGGGAAAAGCTCGGGTTTAGTTGCGCGACGAGCGCGGTCGTACCGGGGGCAGACCGATTTGGCGCTTTGACGGATTCCAAACCGAGCCAGAGAAGCGGATGCGACTCTTCTTCGGTCACGAGCGCGTGGTACCGGTCGGTCGGCGGGTCCAACTCGAAGCCCAGGAGAACCGAAAGGCAACTGCGGTATTTGGATTGCGCGATTGCCTTGTGAACGCCCAGCCCCCACAGCAGGATTGACGCTTGGGGAACCGGAACCGTGGTGACGACAGAGTCAAAAACTTCGCCCGCAACGACGAACCGACCGTCGACGCGCCCAATTTCGGTGATATTCGCCCCTAACCGGATGTCGAGGCCATCGGCAAGAAGCCTGGGCAACTCGGCCAACCCTTGACGATAGGTGTAGCGCGGAGCCGCGTTTCGTTTGAGGTCGCCCGCCGTCACCCGAAGATGTTCGTGGACGAACACGGGCGGCTGCACGATGAGGAGATCGCTTGAATCCAATTCATCCAACAGCACTCGCGACAGCTCGGATTCATGCGGCACCACGCTCTGGGCGCCGACGTCGAACACGAACTTACCGATCGACTCGGTCGCAACCCTGCCGCCAGGTTGCGGATCGCGTTCGAACAGTACGGATTGGACGCCGCGCTTGCGAAGTTCGCGAGCAGTCGCGAGTCCCGCGACTCCGGCGCCGATCACGGCCACGCTCAACGTTTCACCTTCTTTGACCAGTTCGCATCGCTCGGCCTCAGTTAACCCAGTGGAAGTGGCCCTGCGCCCACAAGGAGGGGAACTCCGATCGCGCGATTGCAATCGTCTTAGAGTTTGGGGAAAGCGAGGCTTCGCCGTATACTCTCGTAGCTGCAGGACCAGGCATGACCCGCACCGTAATCTTTATCATCCTGCTCAGCCTGCTTTGTCCCGCGGTTGCGGCCAAACACCACCGGCACCGGCATCATCGGCGAGCTCGGCACCACGTCAAGCGCCGAGTGGCGGCATATAAGCCGCGCCACTTCGACGATGCCGGGCACCCCATTCGGTACAGCGAATTCAAAGTCGGGCACGCGCGATACCACGCGATCATCGCGAACGTCGCCGATCCGGCCGTCGAGGCGAGCACAACCCTCTGCGAGGGTCTCTCTTCGGTTTGGACGATGGTGCGTAGCCAGCACGCCTGCGCCGCGGTTACGGGCACGTTCTTCGCACCCCGAAGCGGTTATCCCGTCGGCGACGTGGTTGTAGACGGAGACCTCAAGGCTCGCGGGCACCGCGGCAGTGCCCTCGCGATCGATTACTACGGGAAGCCACACGTGTTCGACACCGGGTTCAACAAGGCGGTCGACTGGTCCGCCTATCGATGGGCGCTCCGAGGCACTGTCCGGCTCGTTCGTGATGGTCACCCGAGCCCGAATCCGAAGGGGCAGAACTTCAAGGACAGCCGGATTTGGAGCCGGGTGGCGCGAACCGGGGCGGGGGTGACGAAGAACGGCAAGCTGGTGCTCATGGCGACCACCAGTCCAGTGACGCTCACCGAATTTGCGCGGGCGATGATCAAACTTGGCGTCCGTGACGCCGTCAACATGGATGGCGGTTCCTCGACGTGCCTGTTCTATCGGGGCGTAGTGGTCATCCGCCCCGCCCGCCGGCTGAGCAACATGCTCGTCCTCACCGAGGTTCAGGCGACTATAGGCCCGGCCATCGGCCGGGCCTCGGCAAATTCACCGCTTGAACCAGTAGGTCAAACCAAACTGAAAGCCAAATGAGTCGGTGGTGGAGCCGGTTACGCGCGCGCTGCTCCAAACGAGCTGAGGCGTAATCGACACGTTCGGCGCCACGAAGTATTGGAGACCGCCTTGGAGCCCGAACGCATTGGACTGAACGGAATTTGAGCCGTTCGCGTAGGTGTAGAACGCTCCGACGAAAGGAAGCACCTGCTTATCCTGCGCCGGGTTGAAGTACCAGCGGCCGCCGAAAGTGAGGCCGTAGCTGTTGTTGCTGTTGAACGACGTGTAGGAGACGCCCCCGAAGACTTCGACCTGCCGCGTCACGAAGGTCGACCCCATGAGGTTGAGATTGCTCGAGGTGTTGCTGTTGGCAGACATGATCGAGCCGCTGGCGCTTGCCGACCAGATGCCCTGCTGGACGATGTTCTGCTGCTCGCCCGTGTTTGGTACGCGCAAGTCGACGAAACCGTAGGCTTGACTCGCCGCGGCGACAGCGAGCCCGAGACCCAGAAAAGTGATTCGTAAGGGGTGTTTGTTCATGTTCATGCTGGTGCCGCGTGCCGGTGGAAGCGCCTTCGCAACCGCGAGCCGCGCGGCGGTCAACATACGGTCGTAACAGCCCGGCGGAAAGTCGCGCCGATCAGAGAAAAGGGAGGGGCGGCGGTAAACTGACCCGTCTTGAGCGCGCCGTACCTGGGGGTGGTCGTCCCCGCATTCAACGAGGAGGCGCGTATCGCGTCCAGCTTGGCGCGAATCGTCGAGTACTACGGCGGCCAGGATTACACGTGGCACGTCACGGTGATCAGCGACGGAAGCACCGACCGCACCGACGAGATTGTCTCGGAGTTAGCCGCCAGCCACCCCGAGGTGACGCTGAGCGGATACCGACCCAACCGAGGAA
Organism: Fimbriimonadaceae bacterium; assembly: GCA_035295605.1. Lineage (GTDB taxonomy): Bacteria > Armatimonadota > Fimbriimonadia > Fimbriimonadales > Fimbriimonadaceae > DAIDHV01. The sequence continues at coordinate 4,809 of DATGIR010000435.1, forward strand.
AGGGCTATGCCGTCAAGAAGGGCATGCTCGAGGTGGAGGGTGAGATCCTCCTGTTCTGCGACGCGGACCTGGCGACGCCCCAGGAGGAAACCTCCAAGCTTCTCGAGCACATCCGCGCCGGCGCCGACGT
>DATGIR010000436.1:0-23914 GCA_035295605.1 Fimbriimonadaceae bacterium
CCTTCTCCTTCGCGTAGGCCCGTGTCCTCGGTGGAATCGCGGCGCTCCGAGGCGAGGCGGCGGCCGAGCTCCGGGCTGACGCTCCGACCGGCTCGGCAGTAGGGCTGGCAACTTCGGTGGTAACCGCGTCCGCTACTTCCATCATCGCGACCGGCGCTCCGATCGGCAGGATCGCATCGACTTCCGCGAGCCACTCCTTGAGCGTCCCCGAGTACGGCGACTCGACGTCCATAACCGCCTTGTCCGTCTCCATCTGGTAGATGGGTTCGTCGCGGCGAACCGTGTCGCCGGGCTGTTTGAGGGTTGCGACGAGGCGTGCTTCTTGCAGCCCCTCGCCAATTTGGGGAATGTTGACGGGAACGAGTGCCATGGATATCCGTTCGCTGACGGCCGTGTCAGTTTGGCACAGCGTTCTCCGTGCCATAACCGGATCCCCCGATCACCGATCACCGATCACCGATCACCGATCACCGAAAAGGTACAATTTGCGGCTGCTCCGGGCGACGCTTCCCTCTCGGCCGAGCACCCACAAGAGGTTTTTGAATGCCGAAGAGAATTACGTCGAATATCAAGTTGAACATCCCCGCGGGTAAGGGAACGCCCGCGCCGCCCGTTGGCCCCGCGCTCGGTCAGGCCGGCATCAACATGATGGAGTTCCTGAAGAAGTTCAATGAGATGACCGCGCCCCAAATGGGCTTCGTCCTCCCGGTCGAGATCAGCGTCTACGAGGACCGCTCGTACACGTTCGTCGTGAAGCAGCCGCTCATGACCGATCTGATCAAGCGCGCAGCCGGCATCGAAAAGGGCGCCGGGAACCCGAAGCTCGAAAAGGTCGGCACCCTGACCAGGGAGAAGTGCCGCGACGTGGCCCGGCAGAAGATGGCGGACCTCAATACGGACGACGAAGAGATGGCAATGCGCATCGTGGCGGGCTCGGCCCGGTCAATGGGCGTTCGCGTCGAACTTTAGGGTTGTCTTAAGCAAATCCGGCCAATTCACCGTCATCGCGCCCGTGCGCATACGTCAATATAGGTAGCGACCTATGCGCGTGACGCGTCCTTGGCCATCAATACTGCTCGGGCTTGCCTGCCTCTCGGCTGGCGCGCTCGCTCCTGCCGAAACCAAGGAAACGGGCGCCGATCTAGGCGCGCAAGCTGCCGCTGACGCGATCAAGTCCGCCGCCTCGGCCGACGGAGCGTTCATCGCCGCCGGAATGCTGAAGGACGGCTACGACAAGACCCAGGATCTGGCCTCGATGCTCCTCTATCCGGAAGATCAGATCATGGTGGTCAAGCTGACGGGGGCGCAGGTTCACGACGCCTTGGAGCGCTCGGTTTCCCTGTACCCGCAACCGAACACCAGCTTTCTGCAGCTATCCGGCTTCGAAGCCACCTTCAACAAGAACGCCTCGGACGGTAAGCGCATCACCTCCGTCACCGCCGGCGGCGTGCCGCTGAACAACAGCTCCACCTACACGGTCGCGATGCCCGCGCGCTTGGCGCAGGGCGGCTACGGCTTCTTCAAGATTTGGGGCCTCACCGACATCCAGAAGACGTTGGAGAATGCTACCGTCGAGTCGGTGCTCAAGGGCAAAGCGTATACGGATTCGTCGCCGCGCTGGACCGTGGTGGCAACCGCGGTCGCCGGACACTGATCAAATGTCAGTTGTCAGTTGGCAGCTGCCAGGGCTCTAAACTGTCGACTGAAACCTATGGACTACTTGTGGGCTCCCTGGCGCCTGACCTACATCGAGAAGCCGGACAAGGACGGCGAGGGGGCGTGTATCTTCATCGACCTTCCCGCGTCCGGGGACGACCGTAAGAACCTGATCCTCCACCGGGGCGCCCACGCGTTCGTGATGCTGAACGCCTACCCGTACACGAGCGGCCACCTGATGATCGCGCCATTCAAGCACACGGCCGAGATCGCCGAGTTGGACGACGCGTCCCTCCTCGAAATCAACCGCCTTCTCGGGGCGTGCGTCGACTGGCTTCGCAAGGCTTACAACCCGGAGGGCTTCAATATCGGGGTGAACCTGGGAATGGCGGCCGGCGCCGGGATTCCGAGTCACATTCATTGGCACATCGTCCCCCGCTGGGCCGGGGACACGAACTACATGACCACCGTCGGCGACGTGCGGGTGCTGCCGCAGAGCCTCGAAGACACCTACGACCGGTTGCGCGCCATTATTGACGCGGAGGGATGACACAACTCGAAACGCTGGCTCAAGCAGCCAAGACCTGTTCCGGCTGCCGCCTCGCCGAGCGCCGGCGAAACGTGGTGTTCGGCGAGGGTGACCCCGCCGCTGGCTTGGTGCTGGTGGGCGAGGGTCCAGGCGACACCGAAGACGAACTCGGGCGCCCGTTCGTCGGCCGCGCCGGCCAACTGCTGGACAAGGCTTTGATCGACGCCGGCATCTCCCGGGAGCAGGTCTACATCACGAACACCGTCAAATGCCGGGCCGCGGACTGGTCGACCGGCAAGCCCGTGAACCGTGCTCCCCTCGACGACGAAGCCATCGCCTGCCGCCAGTGGCTGATGCCCCAACTGGACTTGCTCAAGCCTCAAGTGATCCTCTGCATCGGCGCACCGAGCGCCAAGAACCTCATCAAGAAGGATTTCCGAATCACCCAGGAGCGCGGCAAGTATTTCCCGTGCCCCTTCGCGCGCACCGCGATCGCGACCCTTCACCCGGCCTACATCCTTCGGCAGATGAACATCGCGGGTGACGGCGGGTATAGCCTCCTCGTGGCGGATATCGCGAAGGCCTGGTCGGCGGCCAAACGGCTGCAGGCGGAGCCTCCCAGGGTGGCAGCTCCAGCCGAGCCCGATGCGCGCCAGGATGTGCTGTTTTAGAACCCGCAGTTAGTGGGCTTCTAGAGGTTCCTTCGACTCGCCTCGCGCTTCTTCAACCTCGTGCTTATGAAGCATGAAGAGCGTTCCGTAGGCGAGGGCCAAGCCGACGGCGAGCCCGATGAAGGCGCCGTTGGCGTACCAGTTGGCATGGTGGTCGGAATAGGCGTCGAGGGTACCGCTCACTTCCGGGTTGAAGAGTTGAACGAACAGGGGCGCCAGCGCGGTGCCGACGATCATTCCAAAGGCCCCCAGCATGAGGGGCAGCCCCCTCAGCAGCCACGGATTGTCGATGTCCTTCAAACGCATGCCGGGCCTATTCTACCGGCTGCCAAAGGGCCCATTTCTCAGCAACCCGATTCGCTCGCGCACCGTAACTTGAAATGTCGACTCACACCGACACCGGATGACTCGGCAACGGGGCATCCAACAGTTCACAAGTGCGCCGGCCTGCGGCGCAGAGGAGACTCTGAGTGAAAAGGTGGACAGGCAGCATTTGGGTATCGGAGAAAAAGAACGGCGACAGCCGGGCTTGATCGAAGGAACCTAATCGCTTAGTCGATTGCGGGGAGTTTCGGGTGACCGGACTCCCCGATTTCGCGCTAGACGGCCGGAATTCCTTCCTCCGGCGTCTCACGCTCCATGAGCATGGCAACCCCGCGCTTGGGTTCGAGCCGGCCTCGGAGAACGGCCTCGATCGCCTCGAAGATCGGCATCGATACGCCGTGGCGCCGAGCCAGTTGAACCGCCGCCTCGGCGGTGGGGACGCCTTCGGCCACCTGGCCAAGCGCTTCGACCGCCGCGGCAAGCTTGGCGCCTTCTCCGACCGCCCGACCGAGCCGGTAGTTTCGGCTCAGCGACGAGGCCGCCGTTGCAAACAGATCCCCCATCCCGGCGATCCCCATGAACGTCTCCGGCTTGGCTCCCATCGCGAGTCCGAGCTTGAGCATCTCTCGCCAGCCGCGGGCCAGCAAGGCGCCCTTCGTGTTGTCGCCAAAGCCGAGGCCGTCGCTCATGCCGGCGGCAATCGCCACGACATTCTTGAGAGCGCCCGCCAACTGAAGACCGCACAGGTCGTCCGAGCGGTAGACGCGGAACGACCCGGACACAAACGCTTGACGGACGCGGTCGGCGGTCGCTTGGTCATTGAACGCTACGACGGCCGCGGTCGGGATTCCTCGGACCATTTCGATCGCGAGGTTCGGGCCGGTGATCACACCCGCGGCGATGCCGGGATGGAGTTCCTCGGCGACATCTGAGAGCAAACGCGTGCTCGCCACGTCCAAGCCCTTCGACGCGATGAGGAGCGGAACGTGCGGGAGCAGTCCGGCGAGGCTTGCGAGTCCGACTACCTCGCGAAACGCCCCGGACGGCATCGCCGCGACCACGAAGTCGGCCTCGACCGGCGGATCGGTGAGATACCCGGCGGAGACGGTTTCGGGGAGCACGAAGCCGGGGAGATAGCGAAAGTTCTCTCGGCTCGACCGGAGCCCGTGGATTTCATCCGGATCGCGCCCGAGGAGCACGACGTCGTGGCCGTTCCGGGCCAACACCAGCGCCAACGCCGTCCCCCAGCTTCCGCACCCGAGAACCGTCACCCGCATTGCCGGGATCATACATCCAGCGGAGCCCGGCAAACCCGAACTGGGAGCTCGGCCGTATCGTTAGGTGATGTTCGACCGGACGCGGGTCAAGTACTACGAGAAGTTCCTTGGAAAGGAGTGCGTCCGGGAGTTCGTTGGCTTCGAAGCTTTCTGCGCACCGAAACGCGCCCCCAAGTATTTGGTGGACAGCACGCTCGAGTGGGTGCTCACGCTTCCGCCGGAGTTGCGCATCGAGGGAATCCGGATCGCGCGTGCCATTCTCGAGCTGCCGGACAAGCGCGAGGAGGCCATCAAGGCGATCAGTTTGCGCGTCCACCTCGAGCTCTGGATCGGGGAAGCGGAGCAGCGGTTGAAGCACTTCGAGGGCGAGGTCCGCGAACGGGCCGAACTCGCCCGCCAACTCCGTGCGGCGAGGGCAGAGCACCGGAAACTTGATCGCCGCGCGGAAGCGCTCAAGCTGCCCGCGACCGAACTGGCAAAAGCGATTCAGGAATTCACCGCCCGTCACGGCGTCCCGTTCAACTTCCCATAGCTCGACTCACGTCCCGGACGACGCACGGGGCGTCGACTACGTGAAGACGCAAGCCGCCACTCACACCGGCTAAAGCCGGTGCCACCCTCCTCCCTCCACTCCACACTCCACCACTCCACCACTCCACCACTCCCCACTGACAACTGACAACTGGCAACTGACAACTGACAACTGACCAACCAACCCCCCGACTAACGACTAAACAACCGTAGGTTGCGCATGCGCCGTTCGCATTCCGGTTGGGCGGGTTTTGCGGCAGGAAGGAGAGCCCTGACCGCCGCCGCGATTGCGGCCGCCCTCCCGTGGCTGACGGCGTTGGCGCTGGCCCACCGTGACGACCCCGCCAAGTGGTCCACCGCAGAATGGACTCGGTGGCGAGATGCCGAGATCGCGACGATTCTCACCCCGACGTACTCGCTTGACGGGGAACGGCTCCTGCTCAGAACCGACGTCGCCGATCGGTGCGCCTCGGCCTATGCGTTCATCGCGCCCAGGCTGGCCGATCCCGCGTTCCTTGCCGACAAAGAGCGTGCCGCCGCGCTTGGCAATTTCCTCAAATTCACCGAGGCTCAGCACTGGGTGGCGCTCAAGCGCCCGGACGGCACCCAAACCCACGCCCTAGGCATGGATATCTCCGACTCGGAGTATTGGGAGTTCGCCAAGCCCTACACGACGCTTCCCGCGCTTCTCCGGAGTCCGTCGTTCCTCGCGTGCATGAGCCACCGCGGTAGCTACAAATACGCGGTGGATATGATCGATGCGCGAAATCGCGGCGTGCCCGAGGATCAGCGCTGGATCGTGCTGCCGTTCCGTGGCCAGTTCGTGGCGTCGGTCGACCGGACCACGTTCGGCCGCCTGCTCGTCGTGGCTCCCAACCAACCGATGCCCGACGGCGAAACCCTCGACCAGTGGGTCTCCTTCGCGATCGCGCGCCCCGAGATGGACCCCGAGCCGACAATCCGAAGCGTATCCGTGGTTGCGGTGCTGCGCGACCGGGCCCAACCAGGCCGATCCCAGGCGTTTTTCACCGATTACTTCCGGGAATACGACGCCGCTTCCGATTCGATCGTCCCAATGCCGACGTTCCTCATGCACCGAAACCCAAGCCAAAACTGCTACGACTGCCACAAGTCGGCGGTCATCCCGATTCGGCCTAAAGCGACCTACCGCTTTGACAGCGATGGCAGCCTGGTTGAGGGTTCGAGACGCTCAGACCTGCTCGACCGCCTGGACGGTCTCATCGGAACTTACGGTCAGAGCGATCTCGGTCACCTGAGCACGGATGCGTACGGCCCATCTCTTGGCTCGCCTTCGCGTAAACCTGAAGTTGCTCGCCCACCGTTCGGTGGGTCGCTCGCGAAGGTCCGGGAGAACATGACGTGCGGCAAATGCCACGAAGCGTTCGGCAAGTTGAACTACCTCCTCGGCGTGCGGAGCGACAGCGACGTCAAGTCGTTCGAAGCCAAGCAGGGCCTCGTCCAGAGCTTTATCGAGCAGGGCTTTATGCCGCCCGGCAACACGCTCACCGCGACTGAGCGCCACACGCTCTGGGAGTCGGTTTCGAGAGCGTACTTCGACCCCGCCACCGGTACCGGCGCCTTTGTCGACTGGTTGAAGGGAGAACGGTGATCGGTGATCGGGGATCGGGGATCGGTGACAACGGACTCGGGTTAGGATAGGGGCATGCTCCTCGCTTTGCTGGCATGGACGCAGGCGGCGCCTACGATCACGTTCGAGTCACCCGGCATCACCGTCAAGGCATTCTGCGCCGAGCTCTCGCGCCAGACGGGCCGCACTTACGAGGCGCGGGACGAGGTCCAGTCCGAGCTGCTCGCGATCCGCATCGAGAAGGTCCCCGTCGACGAGCTCCTCAAGAAGTTGTGCTTCGTCGACCGGGCAAAGGTCGAATTCGACGGCGCGAAGCACCTTGTGCGGCCCGACCTAGCGGCGCGCGCCGATAACGCGAAGGAGCGTTTGGGGGTTCGCATCAAGTCGGTACGCGCGCTTCAGGAGCATGCGCGCTCGTTCATTCGAGGACATCCTCTCACCGCCGACGAAGCTAAAGACATCGCCAGGTCCATCTCGCGGTTAGCCGAGCGGATCGTTGCCCAACGTGCCGCCGGCGACGACACAAACTCCGTGCGCACATGGGTTTCACGCGAGGATGAGTTGAATCGAATCGCGGTCGGGGAGACCCTCGCCAAGATGTTTAGCGCAATCCCGCCGGAGGAGCTCGCCAACATCGAGATCGGCGGCTCGGCGGTTTGGTCGACCCGTCCGACATCGGTCGAACACCCGTCGCCGGTCGCGCCGCAGCAGTTGCTCGCAGAGTTCATTCGCGACGAGCGGGCGTGGAGCGAATTGGCTTCGCCGTACCTATCTCAAGGCGCGTTCAGCGGAACAGGCATTCGTCCCGCGGGAGACCACGCAGACCAGACCGCGATCATTCGGTTGGAGGTCCACCAGGCGAGGATGTCGAGGTTCACTGTCGTGCTCGAAGGGTTCGACGAGCGCGGCAAGTCGCTGTTCAGCATTGTTCAAAGCCCGCGAACGCTCGAATCCATACATCGGGACTCCAAGGCGGCGGAGCCGAATAGCCGCCCCGAACCTGCCGAACTGCCGTCCGAGTCGGTAAAGCTGATCCGATTGTGGTCGGGGTACCCGTCGAGCAAGGAAGTTGCGACCTGGAGGACGGACTCCGCGTTCATGGAGGCGTATTTCAACCCCGAGAAGCACGACCCGGCCGCCGAAACGTTCGGTCGGGCGATGCTGTCCCTCGCGAGGGAGCGAGACAAGGCGCTCGTGGCCATGGAGCCGGCCTCGTTCGCGTCGATCCTTGGTGACGATGCCATCAAGCAGGGCAAGGTTGACCTCGCCGGCATCGAGTACCGGCTTAAACATCCTTACGATCCCGACTATTCGACCGCGGAGTATGCGTCGAATGACGATTGGATAACGATTCGGCCCCAGGACCTCGAGGAGGCATCTGGCGCTGAGTTCGATCGGGCGCGGCTCGGCTGGCTGCTTCGAACCGCCCGCGATGCGGGAGCGTTCAACCTGCCTGACCTTGCCAGATTTGCGTCAGATTCCCCCCGAATCTTTGGTCCCACAAGTCTTGTCGCGGCTCGCCGGCTGGAGACGCTGGTTCCCGGGCTAATGGGAGGGAGCTTGCTTTCCGACTTCCAGTGGCCTCTGCTCTGCTTCCAGGGCCGGCTCACCGATACCCAGATCGCTTTCGCTCAGCGTCCGGAGGGCCTCAGCCTCGCCACGTGCAACGCACCGCAACTCGCGGCACTTTGGAATGCGTTTCAGTACGCACGGTTCGAGTTCCACGGCCAACGCGACGTTTGGCAGAGCCATCCCACGGATGCGCTCCCGGAAGGGCTCCCCGGCGGCGGCGCGCTGCACCTTTCGGTACAGACGGCGCCGAGCCTGTTCGCGAGAATCGGGACGCCGGGCGAGTCGGTCCAGGCCGGACATTACACCCCCAAGTCCCTCGCACAGAGACTAACCCGTGGGGCAGGCGGCGAATTGGAGAACTCGTACGATCTGATTGGTGTCCGCGCGGAGTCGAACACCCAATATCTGTTTCACTTCGACTTTCCGGATGAAGTCAAGTCGACGATCGGCCTGAGCAGCTTCGCGCCGACCAGTGCCGAAGTGAGGTCGATTGACCAACTTCCTGAGCCCGTGAGATCCCAGGTCCTCGACGAGCTCAAGAAGCTCGGCTCGTAGCCATCCGGCGCCGAATGCGTCATATCCATGGCGATGCTCGCGCTCGCACTCCTTTGGGTTGCATCCGACCCGTCGATTACCCTCGAATCGACCGGGCTTACGGTGAGCGCCCTCTGCGAGAGGCTTGGGCAACAGACGGGGCACCGCTTCCGCACGTTCGGCGACGTTCGAGACGACCTGATCGCGGTGCGCTTAACCGGAGTTCCCCTCAGCGCGGTGTTGGATAAGCTCGCCTATGTCGAACGGGCGAAGGTCGAAAGGACCGACGCAGGTTATGACGTTGGGCCGGATGAGCTAGTCCGAACGCGGGAGTCCGATGCCCGATACCGTAAGAAGCTCGGAATCGTCAAGCGGGGTACCGCCGAGTGGAGGGTCAGGCTCGCCAGTGCATGGTCGACGGAAGCAGCCGCCGATTCTCGCGCCGAACAGCTCCTGCGCGACATCCGCCGAGCTCAGGTGAACCGCACGGACCAATCTTACGCCTCAATCCAACAGGCTGCAGATGCGCCCTTCGTGAGAGCTGCGATCCGCTCCCTCCAGGCGATTCCGAGCGAGGAGATCGCCCGAATGGCGCCGGGCAGTTCCGAGCTCTGGTCGACCGCGCCCCTGGCCGGTGAACGCCTCCTCGAGGTGGATGGAGACGAGTTATTGGCGAGTTTGCGCTCGGAGGGACGGGTTTGGAACTCGGCGTTGTCCAAGGCCGGCGCGGAGGAACGCGGCTCCGGGTGGCTGGCCGCTCAAGAGCACCCCTACGATTCGATCGCCGATCTCAAGGTCTTCGTACGCGCCGGTTTGTTCGGCAAGTCGTGGGAAGTGGTGATGGACGCTTTCGACCGCGACGGGAAGCGAGTCTGGCTCGAGGGTGTCGATCTGTACGAACCGCCGCCACCGCCTGCGCGAACGCCTCTGGAGAGTCGCCTCGCCAAAGCGACGATTCCCGCCGAGGAGCTAGGAGCTCAGCACGTCTGGTGCAGGTGGGCGAATCTGGTGTATGGCGACGAGCTCAAGAGCGTTCGGGAGAGATTCCTTAAGAGCGAGTTCGTGCCCAAATTCCTCGACCCTGTTCGCTACGACCCGATGTCGTTCATCCTGGGCCGCCCGGCCCTTGAACTTGCCCAGGCCCGCTCGAAACGGCTTATAGCCCGCCTCAACGTTTGCACGGCGGAGGCGCTTTGGGAAGGCGTCGCCGTCGATTCTTCGATCGATCTCAACCGGGTCGAATCCATTCTCGACGGGGAGTGGAATCCCAATTCGGTCTCCTGGGAGTTCGTCGACCAAGACGACTGGATGACCCTTCGATCGGAAGATCCTGAGGAGGATGCCAAGTTCGAATTCTCGGGACGGGCGCTAAAGAGCTATCTCGACGGCATCCGCCGATCGGGAGTTCGCGACTCGAACCTCTTGGCGCAGTTTGCAGGCCAAAGCGGGAGAGATTGGGAGCAGTTCTACATCCGTTGGGTCGTGCCGTGGACCCGGATCCTGTTTCCCGATGCCAATCCCAGCCTCGACATCCCCGAATTTGGGGGTATTCGTCTATTGAGTCTTCTCAGTCCGGAGCAGTATGGTGCCGCACTTCGAGATGGCTTGTCGCTCGCGACCTGCTCGGCTGAGCAGCTCGAAGCGTTACGTCACTCAGGCTTCCGATGCGCGGAGCCTCGTGCGAGCGACCTCCTCCAATTGCGCGCGATCGCCGTGAGGTGGTTACTGCCCGCGGGCGGAGTCCTCCGGATTCGAACGATTGAGACGCCGGCCGTCCGGATTCGATACACGCTGCCGGGGGGAAAGGGTCGGGAGGGAACCTGGAACCTTAGGGTGAGGGACGCGGTCAGGATGGGTTACCTGCGAACCAACAGCGAAGGCTGGAAGCTTCCGCCCGAGGAAATGGTTTCGATTCGTCCAATCCGCAGCGTCACCTACACGCTGACGTTCACGTTCCCTGGAGAGCCTGAGTTCGAGCCGATCCGCGTCCAGGTCGAAGACTTCGCGGGCGACGCGGTGAAGCAGGTTAGCCAGCTGCCCGATGCGCTTCAAGAGGCGATACGCCAAGAAAACGACGAACAATCCGGAGGGCACTAGGGGCCGTCCGGAAGCTGCTCGATGAACTCCTTGAGTAGGCGCGCGCTGTTGTGCTGCTCGTCCCGCGCCGCGTACACGAACGTGATAGTCTCGGTTCGGGCGTCGTCCCGAAGTGCCCGCAACTCATCCACCCGCAGCCCTAGCTCGGCGCGGTACCGAGCGCAGAAGTCGTCCCACTTGGTCGGATCGTGCGCAAACCACGTGCGCAACTCGGGTGAAGGCGCAAGCTCCTTGCGCCAGGCGTCGAGCGCGACCGCCGCTTTCGTCAGGCCGCGCGGCCAAAGCCGCTCGACGAGAATGCGCCGGCCATCGCTGGGCGCGGCCGGCTCGTAAGCCCGCTTCAATCGGATCAATCCGTTCGCACCTTACCGTGCGGCCGACGAAGCGGGCCAGAGCTTCCGTGCTCAGCCGTGGCTAGCGCGTTCGCCGACGCCGAAGAAGGGCCAGAACGCCGATCGAGGCGCCGATGATCGTCGCCGGCTCGGGAGCGGGGCTCGCCGAAGCGCAGCCGTCGTGAGCATCCAAGCCCTTCAGCACGATCGTCGCCGCGTACGTCGTCGGATCGATCGTCATCACCTGACCGGACCAGTCCATCACCCAGATCTTCTGGGTGTCCGGGTCCCATGCGATTCCGCAGTTGTTGATGTAGGGCTCGGTCGACAGAAGGGTCGAACCGCCGGTTGCGGTGTTGATGCTGTATAGGCCGGTCTGCCCGGCGTAGACACCCACCACCTGCTTGCTGTTCGGCAGGTAGGTCATCCCGTCCAAAAAGACGCCTGGGTCGCCAATGAATGTCGCATTCGCGTTCGTCTTGTTGATCGAGTAGACGCCCCGATTGCCGGTGGACAACCCACCCCACAGATTCCCGGAGCCGTCAAACGTCAACCCGAACAAGTTGCCGAGCCCAGTGTTTCCAACCAACGTGGTGCTGGCATTGGTGAGGTTGATCGTGTACAGATTCGTGCCTGCGAAGCCTTGCGACATGTACATCGTCGAGCCATCGTAGGCCAAGTCGCCAAAGTCGAATCCGGCCCCGACACTCCCGATATTCGTGAACGCAAGGGTGTGCGTGTCGAACGATTGAAGCTCGTGCGTCACGGTGTCGATCGTGTACAGCGTCCCCGCCCGTGCGCCGGCTGATGCCGCTATGGTCAAGACGAGACAAGCTCTCCGAAGCCAGTCCTTACCATGCAGATGAATCAATGTTGTGTTCCTCCCACTTAAACCGGGAACCGTGCAAGTCCACGGCTCTCGAACCCCATTGTAGTGCCGCGGGCGTTAAATTGCAAATTCTGCGTGTAACTCCCAACGAGCCACTAGCCACTAGCCACCAATTTGCGGTATCCTTTTCGGGTTCGGATCAGAGCATTGTTCGCCGTTGACTGGAGCGCCCCCACTTGGGGACGTTGCACTGAGCGGCCAACTTCCACCCTGAGCCGACCAGACACGGAGGCTCCGCAATTTTCGCATGCCGTTAGACAAGACCATCAAGCAACAGGTGATCACCGATAATGCCCGCGCCACTGGCGATACGGGCAGCGCCGAGGTGCAGATTGCCCTCATGCAAGCACGCATCACGCAAATCACCGATCACCTGAAGCAGAACAAGAAGGACAATCACTCCCTGCGTGGATTGATGCTCCTGGTGGGCAAGCGTCGCCGTCTAGAGGCGTACCTGAAGAAGAAGGACATCAACCGCTACCGCGAGTTGATCAAAAAGCTCGGTATCCGCGAAGCGAAGCCTCGATAGCATCGGAGGCATTTAATGATTCATTCCCACGAGTTCGAGGTGGGGGGCAAGACGCTCTCCCTCGAAACTGGCCGCGTAGCTAAGCAAGCCGGCGGCGCCGTTCTACTCGGCATGGGCGAAACCGTCGTTCTCGGCGTCGCCACCATGTCCGAAAACCCCCGCGAGGGGATCGATTTTCTCCCCCTCACCTGCGACTACGAAGAGCGCAAGTACGCGGTCGGCAAGATCCCGGGCGGCTTCATCAAGCGCGGCGGCAGACCGAGCGAAAAAGCGGTTCTCACGAGCCGGCTCATCGACCGGCCGCTTCGCCCCCTCTTCCCGAAGGGACTGCGCAACGATGTTCAAGTCATCGCGATGCCCTTCGCGGTCGACCAGGAGTGTCCGCCTGACGTCCTCGCGATTTGCGCCGCCGGCGCCGCGCTCACGGTCAGCGACATTCCGTTCAAGTATCCGGTAGCAGGCGTACGCGTTGGCCGGATCGACGGCGACTTCATCCTCTTCCCCTCGATCCCCCAGATCAAGGAAAGCGACCTCGACTTGGTCGTCGCCGGCCATAAGCACGCCATCTCCATGGTGGAAGCCGGGGCCAGCGAAGTTTCCGAAGAGGACATGGCCGCGGCTCTGAAATTCGCCCACGAAGCGGTGAAAGTCATCGTCGCCGAGTTCGAAAAGTTCGGCAAGAAGGTCAATAAGGCGAAGCGAGAAGTCACCCTCAAGCTCGTCGACGAGGACCTCAAGAAGCGGATCGAGAAGGACCACGCCAAGGACATCCAGAAGGTGCTTTTCGGCAAGGACAAGACGACCCGGGAATCCGCGATCAGCGACATGGTCAAGGAGATCGTGGACAAGCTCAAGCCTGAGTACGAACTGAGCCCCCACCTTCTCGCCCAACTCCCGGAAGCCGCAGACGGCGTCGTCAAACAGCAGGTGCGGGAAGGGATCCTCAAGAAGGATCAGCGACCGGACGGCCGCAAGCTTGACGAGATCCGATCGCTGGAAGCGGTCGCCGGAATCTTGCCGAAGGTTCACGGCTCGGGCCTCTTTACCCGGGGCCAAACCCAGGTCATGACGGTCGTCACTCTCGGCCTGCCGAACGACGCCCAGACCCTGGACGGCCTGGAAGAGGAAGAGCCGAAGCGCTACATGCACTTCTATAACTTCCCGCCCTACTCGGTCGGCGAAGTTCGGATGATGCGCGGCCCCGGCCGGCGCGAGGTTGGTCACGGCGCCCTCGCCGAGCGCGCGCTTCGAGCGGTCATCCCGCTCGAGGACCCCGAGTTCCCCTACACGCTATTGCTCATCTCGGAAGTGCTCGAGTCGAATGGCTCGACGTCGATGGCGTCGGTGTGCGGTTCGACCCTTGCCCTGATGGACGCGGGCATCCAGATCAAGGCGCCCGTTGCCGGCATCGCCATGGGATTGATGTCGGACGGCAAGGTCTTCAAAGTCCTGACCGACATCCAGGGCGTCGAAGACTTCTGCGGAGACATGGACTTCAAGGTGGCCGGCACCCGGAAGGGCATCACCGCCCTTCAGCTCGACACGAAACTGGACGGCATCCCCGACGACGTGCTTGCCAAGGCGCTTCACCAGGCGCTCACGGCCCGACTCGAGATTCTCGACGTGATCGAGGCAGAGATCCCGGCGCCGCGCTCGTCGGTCGGCGAGACGGCTCCGACGGTGACGACGATCAACATCAACCCCGAAAAGATCGGGGCGGTGATTGGACCGGGCGGCGCGGTGATCAAGAAGATCACCGGGACCACCGGCGCCTCGGTCGACATTCAGCAGGACGGACGCGTGCTTATCGGTGGCAGCAACGGCCAGGCCGTTCAGGACGCGATCGCGATGATCAAGGCCCTGACCGACGAGGTCGCGGTCGGCTCCGAGTTCCGGGGCAAGGTAACCCGGCTGATGGGTCGCGGCGCGATGGTGGAGTACATCCCCGGTCGCGAAGGCCTCGTTCCGGTCGAGCACCTCTCCGCGAAGGAGATTCGCCGGCCCGACGATGCGGTGAGCGTGGGGGATGAGATCAACGTCAAGGTCTTCGAGGTCGACCACATGGGTCGAATCAACCTCACCGCCCTTGGCTTGCCCCAGGATCTTCCCTCGCTGGAAGGCAACGAGAGCGCCACACCGCCCGCGTCAAGTCCGAGAGGCGGCGACCGGGGCGGACGCGGCGGCGACCGCGGCGGCCGCGGCGGCTTTGGTGGCCGTGGCGGTGACCGAGGCGGCGACCGAGGCGGGCGAGGCGGCGATCGCGGCGGCCGGGACCGCGGCGGTTATGGCGGCGGCCGAGATCGTGACCGTGGCCCGGACCGGGATCACGAGCCCCGCGCCGAGCGAAGCGATTCGGAGCGGAGCGAGCGCGCGGTCGTAGAGTCCGGTGACGGCAAGGCCGACGTGAGCGCCCCGGAGGTTCCAAGCTCGTTCCCCAAGCGGGATCGCGGCGAGGACGAGAACGTGAACGCGCGGTTCCGGCCGCGCCGTTAGCGCACCAGAAGGGCGTCCAGGTCTTCGACCTGGACGCCCTTTATCGCTTTTCACCCTAGCCGCGAAGACGCAAGAGCTCTTCTTCGGCTGCGGTCAGCTCGCGTAACCGACTCAAGGACGCCTGCAGCCCTCGCCCGGCGCCGGTGGCGTTCTCGCTCCGAGCCCGAGCGGCTCGTTCCGATTCCGTCGCTGCGAGGCGGAGCTCGTCGAGCAAGCCGGTGACCTCGTCGAACGAGCGATGGTTCATGAGCGCCGAGGCCAGCCGCGCCATGGCGCACCGCACCTCCTTGAGCACGTCTTCGCGGGCCTCGGCCCACGGCCCGGCATCGGCGTTGGACCACGCGCCGCCGGTCAACGCCTCTCGGCACCGAAGGTATTGCGAGGCGCCATCGCTCAAAGCCTGAATCGCGCTCTCGCCAATTTGGCGTTTGAGCCCAAACCAGCCGAGATGCAGTTCGACTTGGTCCAAGGCGTCCCGAACCGGCGAGGGCAGGAGGTCCGGACTCGGAACCCTGCGCGCCAGGGGGATGCCGATGAAGATTCCTGCCGCGGCGCCCAGCGTAAACGGAATTCCGAATAGGTACATCGCCGGCGGTCCCGGCCAGTAGAGCCCGACCAAGAGCAAGGCGGTCAACACGGTGACCACGGCGCCAATCCCAATGCCGTATGCCGCCCTCGCGAGCCACCGCAGGACCCCCCGTCGACGGTCTCGGCCCTCGATCTCGATCCACTCTCGAATCGGCGCGGTGGCCGGGTCCGGCTTGCCAAAGATGAATAGCCGACGCCTGAGAATCGGGCCCATCCTCAGCGGCGTCCGGACCGGCCTCACAGCTCTCGAACCCTCAGCAACTCATCTTCGGCCGCGGCGAGCTCCTTCATCCGCGCAAGCGACGTGCGCAAGTCGCGACCCGCCCCGCTCCCTACGGTGGCCCGCTGCTCGGTAATCCGCGCAATCTCGTTCGCGGCGGTCCGCATCTCGTCCAACACGGGACTGATCTCGGAGAACGGTCGCTTCTTCACCACGAAGAGGGTCATGCGGTCCATCGCCGACTCCATCGCGCGCAGCAGGTCGTCGCGTGCTTCCGCCCAAGGATCTTCGGGTGACTCGGATAGCCAGGGAGCCGCCGTCAGAATCGAACGGCAACGGAGGTACATCTGGGCGCCCTCGTTCAGTTCCATCACGCCGTGCTCGCCCAGTTCCTTGCGCAAGCCGCGGTACCCGTTAACGTTCTGGAGATAGGCGATCGCCCCGAGGGCATCGCGGTCTCGATGCCTGCCAACCAGCGGCTTTGGCGTCCTGCCAAGGAATAGCCTTAGCGCCAGCGCCGCGCCGGCTGAACCGACAACCGCAAGAGCGATGACCGCCTCCGCGACTTGGGCGCCACCGTGCGGCACGGCAATGCTCGCGACAGCCAATGCCGCCAGCGACGCGCCGGTCAAGAATCCGATCGCACCCACCCCGATCCGGGCAACGATCACCCCGCCCCGGCGCAGCGACGCTCGCTGCTCGAGTTCCAGCCACTCGACAAGGGCCTCGCACTGGATCTCCTGCCCCTTGAGCGACGAGACCCACGCGACATGCGAGTGGACCCACTCGATAATGTCCTGAACATCTTTCATGCGGCTCATGAGGAGATCCGGAGTTCGGAAAGCGCTTCCTCTTCTGCCTTCGACAGCTCCTGCAATTCCTGCAGCGAGCTGCGCAAGGCGTCGGTCTTCCCGCCCGGCTGGGCGAATGACGCCGCATGCCGCCGTTCGGCGGCGGCCAATTCCTCGACAACCGCGCGCATTTCGGCAACGGTGGCATCGATTTCGGACTCGTCGCCATGCTGCGTGGCGAGCACGAAGAGCCGTAGCATTCCCGCGTCCAAGGCATTCCTAGCCCTTTCGCTTGCTCGGGACCAAACGCCCGAGTCGCCATAGGCGCGCAACGAAGGGGAGTCGAGGATGCCTCTGCCCCGCAAAGCCAGCTTTGCCGCCTCGTTTAGATGGTTCGCGTACTCCTCCCCGAGCGCGGCCCGGAGCTTTCCGCGCGAGCGGGCGTTGGCGAGCATCGTGATCGTCCGCGACGACTCCCGCCCGTAAAGCTCGGCGTTTCGGTCGCTACGGAGCGCCCGCACCAACCAGCCGGTCATGATCCCGGCGAACACGAGCCAAATTGCCCACGGAATGGAATAGACCCAGGGCGGGGCATGCCCCCCGCTGGCGCCCAGAATCGCACCCGTTGAACCGCCGGCGAAGCCCGACGATCCGCCGACGCAGCCCGCCCAGATTCCCCAGCGTGTACCCTTGTGACGGCGCAACGCGCCGGACAGCCACTCGGAGAGCGCCTCGAGCCCAGGCTCGCTCTTCGGGACGATGCCGTATGCCCACGAGGAATCCATTGCTTCAAGTCTACGCGAGAATAAGAAATCTTAATTCCCGCAACCCACTTTCATGATTTTATCGTAAAACATGTCAAGGAAGCTTTAAAAAAAATGACAGACCCGGAAAAGATTGCCCACTTGCTTCGCCGCTTCGGGATGGGGGCCGGAACCCTCGAGATGGCAAAGTACGAGCCGCTGGGCGTCCAGGGCACGCTCGACCGGCTGTTGAACTACGACAAGGTGGACGAAGCCTTCCCGATCGGGCCGTGGGAAATCGCGTTTGAGAAGGACAAGTCCGAGGTCTACGCCGACCCCGGCCGCTTTGCGGCATGGTGGTGCCTGCGGCTTCTCATGAGCGAGCGGCCGCTCGAGCAAAAGCTCGCCCTCTTTTGGCACAGCCACCTCGTGGTGGGCGCCGACAAAGTGGAGTTCGGGCCGACCATGGTCGAGTACCTCGAGACCCTCCGCGTCTTGGGCGGCGGAGAGTTCCGAACGCTGCTCGCCGCGGTCAGCAAGACCCCGGCGATGATCAAGTACCTGGACGGCGATGCGAACTTCCGCGGGAGCCCTAACGAGAACTTCGGCCGGGAGGTGATGGAGCTCTTCACCCTCGGCATCGGCCACTACTCCGAAGACGACGTTAAGAATGCGGCGCGCGCCTTCACCGGTTTCGGGCTGCGCTTCCCGGTTTACGAGGGCGGCGCCGAGGCCGTTCAGGCACGCCTGCGCGACGGGATGCTCAAGGGAAACCCGATGCTCGTCGCCACCTACAGTCCCGCACTCCACGACGACGGCCCGAAGACGATACTCGGCGAAACGAAGAACTTCGATTGCGACGAGGCGCTGTCCATGCTCGCCGGCCGCGCGGAAACCGCCAAGCATCTGGGCAAGAAGCTCTTCGAGTTCTTCGCATACCGCGATCCTTCCCCCGAGGTCGTGGACAAGGTGGCGGCAGCCTTCACCGCCTCGGGCGGGAACATCCGGAAGGTGCTCCGGGCGATCGCGGAGATGGACGAGTTCTGGAGCGAGGCATGCGTCCGTCGGCAAGTCAAGAGCCCGGTCGACTTCTGCGTGACGGTGGCGCGGCAGATGAACATCAAGGCGTACCTGCTCACGCTCCACAAGCCCGATTCGCCCTCTACCCCTCTGCACGACGGAATTCGAGGCGTGGGCGGCATGCTGCTGGGGCTCATGAGTCAGCAGGGGATGCTGCTCTTCTTCCCGCCCAATGTGAAAGGCTGGGATTGGGGCGAGGCTTGGATTACGCCGAACAACATGAGCGAGCGTATGAAGCTGGGGAACCTGCTGTTCAGCGTCGGGAACCCGGACAAGGGGCTTCCCACCTACATTGCCACCCTCATCAAAGCCAAGAACCCTGCTGACGACGCCCAAGCCCTGGAGGCGTGGCTGCAGTTGTTCGACGCCGAGGTGTTTTCGCTGGAAAAGAAGCACCTCCTGCTCGACGCGTTCAAGAAGGCGGGTGGCCTGGCCGCGCTGAACACGCCGGACGAATGCAGCACCGCCCAGGCGGCTGTTGCCAGGCTCGTTTTCGGCGCCCCCGAGTTTCAGTTGTGTTGAGACGGGACGACACACGGGGCTCCGGCAACGTAGACCTGCGTATCTCCCATGAAAACCCGCAAGCTCGGCTCGTTCAACGTCTCCGTCATCGGCCTCGGCTGCAACAACTTCGGCGGCCGAGTGGACGAGGCCGGCTCGATCGCCGTGATCCATGCCGCGCTCGATCACGGCATCAACTTCTTCGATACCGCCGACATCTACGGCGGGACGAAGAGCGAAGAGTTCGTCGGCAAGGCCCTTAGAGACCGGCGCGACCAGGCGATCATCGCCACGAAGTTTGGGATTCCCTACGGTGATGAGCCGGGTGGGGCCAAGCCGGCTTACATCCGCCATGCGGTGGACATGAGCCTCAAGCGGCTGGGCGTCGACGTCATCGACCTTTATCAGCTCCACACCCCGGATAAGGACACCCCGATCATGGAGACGCTCGGCGCCCTCAACGACCTGGTGAAGGAAGGCAAAGTCCGCGAAATCGGATGCTCGATCTTCTCGGCCGAGCAACTCCGGGAAGCGGACGAAGCCGCGAGCGGCGCCAAGTTCGTCAGCGTTCAGAACGAGTACAGCCTCTTCAAGCGGGATCCCGAGCAGGGGGTGCTCGAGGAATGCCTCCGGCTAGGACAGGGGTTCCTGCCCTACTTCCCGATCGCGAGCGGGCTGCTCAGCGGGAAGTACCGGAGGGGGCAAGCGGTTCCCGAAGGAACCCGAATTTCAACGAACGTGAAGAAGGACGAGATACTGAGCGAGGCGAAGCTCGACGCGGTCGAGCGCCTTGCGGAGTACGCGGAGTCATCGGGTCACACGCTTCTCGAGCTGGCGATCAGTTGGCTGCTGGCACGGCAGCCGGTCAGCTCGGTGATCGCCGGAGCGACGAAGGTCGAGCAGGTCGCCGCGAATGCCGCCGCCGGCGGCTGGGAGATGACGGCCGGCGAGGTCGCCGAGATCGCGAGACTGGCGGAGTTGAGCCCGGTCGGGGTTTGAGAGCGAGGCATGGTTCGCATTGTCATAGAATAAGAGCGTTGTGACAGAACGCGAGAAGATCGCTCACCTCCTCCGTCGGTTTGGGTTCGGCGCCGGGCAAGCCGAAGTCGATCGATATATGCCCCTCGGCGTCAACGGCGCCCTCGACCGCCTCATCAATTACGAGAAGGTCGACGAACAGTTCACGATTCCGCCGTGGCAGTTTGTTTTCAACAAAGGCACCAAGGACAACAACCTCGATCCGCGCATCTTCACCAACTGGTGGTGCACGCGGATGGTCATGTCCCAGCGGCCGCTCCAGCAGAAGCTCGCGCTGTTCTACAGCAACCTCTTGGTGGTTGGGGCCGACAAGGTCGATTACGGGGCGATGACAATCGACTACCTCCAGACTTTGCTTGACCACGCAGCCTCCGACTTCCACGTGATCCTCTCCGAGGTCAGCAAGTCGCCGGCGATGATCAAGTACCTCGACAACGACCACAACCTGCGCGGCAAGCCCAACGAAAACTTCGGCCGCGAGGTTATGGAGCTCTTCACCCTCGGCATCGGCAACTACTCCGAGCAGGACGTGAAGGAAGCGGCGCGCGCCTTCACCGGCTGGTGGTACCGCTATCTCGTTTTCGAGGACGACGGACACAACTACAACGACCGCGTCATCGAATACGTGAAGATGGGCCTCCCGATGGTCGCCTACTGCTGGATTCCCGACATCCACGACACGACCCCGAAGACCGTGCTCGGCAAGACCAAGCCGTACACCGGCGAGGAGCTCATGGAGGAGCTGGCGGCTCGGCCGGAAACCGCCAAACGAATCGGCACCCGGCTTTGGGAGTACTTCGCTTACGCCAACCCGCCCGAAAAGGTGAAGGGCAAGATGGCGGCCAGCTTCAAGAAGCACAAGGGCAACGCACGGCTCGTGCTGCAGGACATGGCTCACATGGACGAGTTTTGGAGCAAGGAGTGCGTGCGTCAGCTCGTCAAGAGCCCGGCCGATTTCGTGGTTCCGATCATTCGGCAGCTCGACCTCGGCGACGCGTACCACCGCGCGGCCGGCCCGCCCGATCCGGTTCAGTACATCCCGCCGACGGTGCGTCACGTTGGCGACGTGGTTTCCTACAACATGGACATCATGGGGCTGCTGCCGCTGCACCCACCTAACGTGAAGGGATTTGACTGGGGCGATGCGTTCATCAACAGCAACTCGATGATCAAGCGGATGGAGTTCAGCGGCGTCCTCTACGACACGTTGTGCGACCACCACCTTGGGGACAAGCTGCGAACGACCATTCTGGCCGCGAAGCCGAAGGACGAAACCGACGCGATACGCGCGCTCTTGAACGTGTTCGACGCCGAGCTGCCCGAGTCCAAAGTCGCCCTCCTTGCCGGGGAGCTCAAAAAGGCGGGCGGCGTAAAGCCCCTCCAAGCCAAGAACAGCGGGACGTACCCGCTGGTTCGGGTCTGCAAAGTCCTGTTCGGCGCGCCGGAGTTCCAGCTCTGCTGACCGCAGCGGGGCCCGGACTTCCTATTTGGCGCCGAACTCCGAGTTCCACGCGTCTCGGAGCGTAGAAGCAATAGGAGAACCAAATGAACGAAAGAGAGGAAACCAATATCAGTTGCGGCGTGCACGGACCGTCCTTCGCGCTGGGCCTTGTCGGGGGCGCTCTCTTGGGCGCAATCGCCACGATCGCGTTTGCGACGTACCAGGAAGACCGTTTCAAAAAAGTAGTGACGAGGACGAGGGCAATGAGCGATGACGCCCAAGAAAAAGCTATCGCCGTGAAGAACAAGGCGGTCGCCGCCGTTAACGGCGCGACCGAGTCGACTAAACGAACCGTCCAGGCCGGCACCAAACACGCGGCCAAGAAGGTTGGCGACATCGCCGGGGACGTCGAGAAGTTGGCTCACGACGTGCGCTTGGCCGTCGATCCCGAGTCCAAGGCATAGCCGCTTGGACGTCGGCCTCCGAACGAAGCTATGAAATTGGCGCGAATATTGGGCAGCGGGGGCCCGACATGGGCAGCGGTCACGGCAGACGGCTTCCGGTCGGTTGCCTGGCGCGAGGGGGTACCTCGCGTCGGCGATAGCCCGATCGCGTCCGGGCCCTTGCTGGCCCCCGTCGATCCCCCCGCTATCATCGCGATTGGGCTGAACTATCGGAAGCACGCGGAGGAGACCGGGGCGCGGCTACCCCAATTCCCGGTCGTGTTCGCCAAGTTTCCGGGCACGCTCACGGCGCCCGAAGCGCCCATCGTGCTCCCGCGGCGGTTGCGCAGCGACAAGGTCGACTACGAGGCAGAGCTCGGCTTCGTCATCTCGCGGGATGCCAAAAACGTCTCCCGGCACGATGCACTGGATTACATTCTGGGCTTCACCGCCGCCAACGACGTCAGCGCCCGGGACTGGCAGAAGGATTGGGGCGGAGGGCAGTGGAGCCGGGCCAAGTCGTTCGATACGTTCTGCCCGGTCGGCCCCTATCTCATCACCACCGACGAACTCCCCAAATTCGGCAACCTTAAGATCGCCTCCCGCATCAACGGCGAGACGATGCAGGATTGGACGACAAGCGACCTGATCTTCGACGTCCCCGCGCTTGTCGAGTTTCTCACCGGAAGCACTACCCTCCCCGCCGGCACGCTTGTCCTCACCGGCACCCCTCACGGCGTTGGAATGGCCCGAACCCCACCGCGATGGCTACAACCCGGCGACGTTGTCGAGGTCGAGATCGAAGGGATCGGAGTCCTGAGAAATCCGGTCGTCGAAGAAGACTAGTCGACGGCGACGCCAACTTTTGAAAGGGCGCGCTTGATCGCTTCGTCCTGCCCGCCACCGACGATATAGGCCGCCACCTTTCCCTGCTTGTCGATCACTACCGTGGTTGGAATCGCTTCGGTCTTGTAGGCCACGCCGGTCTTCTTTCCCGAGTCGATCGCGGTCGGGAAAGTGTAGTGGTTCGTCTGGATGAACTGGGCGACCGTCTGCTTGTCCTCGTCGCTGATCGCCAAAACTTGCAGCCCGGCCGCCTTGCCCTTGTCAAAAAACTCCTGCGTGTGCGGCAGACTCTCCACGCAGGGACCGCACCAGGTCGCCCAGAAGTCGAGCAACACCGGATGGCCGCGCAAGCTGGTGAGCGTAATCACCTTCCCGTCGAGCCGTGTCACCGAGAAGTTTGGGGCCGCCGAGCCGACCGCAACCGCCCCGGAAGCCCCGGCGCCGGGTTGCGGGTACTCGATCGGCGTCGTGCCCTTCGGGGGGACGAGAGCGAACGTCGCCTTCGGCAGCGTTGTGGGAGTCATGATCTTCGAGTAGGTCTCGACCATCACCAGCGTCATCGCCCCCTTGGAGTTCAAGTCAGCCAACGCGGTTTCCGCTTCCGCCTTCGCTTTGGCGTCTTTAGCGTTGCTGAGGGCGGATTCGGCGGCAGCTTTGAGCTGCTTCTGGGTTTCGGGATCCTGCATCCGCTTCAGCGCCGGCTCGTTGTCGTACTGGATGCGGTAAACGAATCCGCTTTGTTCGCCGATGAGCGCTTCGACGTGGCCATAGAGGTCTTGCCCGTAGAACTTGACGACTTGGGCTTTCTCGCCCGACGAAGACACCTCTTCCGGACCGAACGTGACGTCTCCCTTCACGTCGTCGACAAGGCTCGCGAAGTTGGCCGAGCCACCGAAGAACTGATAGAGGAGCGATCCGCAGAAGATCGGATTCCGCATCGGCATCGTGTTGACTTGTGCGAGCGTGTCCGGAGCCGGAGCCGTGTGCGGACTCGAGCCGGGCTTGTTCTCGAACTCCAGGACGTCTTTCCCGTCAGAGACCGAGGTCTCGGTGTCGCCCTTCGCATCCACGGCGACGACCTTGTACAAGTTCGGCTTTTCGTAGGCCAGGGTGCGGGTCTCAGGAGGCTGGGAAACGCCCGATTGCCTGGCGGTGAACGTGCACTCGGCCTGGAATGCCG
>DATGIR010000437.1:0-7358 GCA_035295605.1 Fimbriimonadaceae bacterium
CCGAGACTCCAAAGTGGATGGTAAGGAGCAGGCCCGCCACGCACAGCCATGCCGCGAGTGCATCGCCAAAACGCGGAAAAGCCCAGGCGTCGATCAGGAGAAGAGCGATCCCGACGAAAAGGCACGTCAGCCCCCGGCCAAAGCCGCGCACCTGTTCCTCGGTCGCCGGTGTGCGGCGTTGGAGACCCTCGATGGCCATGCCGGGCCAGACGGTGAAGAAGAGGAGATAGCCGAGCGCTCCCGTTTTCCTGATGTCCTCCCGAGGCTTTTGCAGCAGCACCACGGCTTTCATCAAGTAGAGGAAGAGGAGGCTCGAGGCGAGTAGCCGCCATCCCGGAAGGGCCCGGGCTTGTGCCACCAGAACCAGGATTCCAGCGGCTACGAGGCCGAATTGGAGGGTCCGCCGGAGGCGCGGCGAGTCGATGATGATGGGCGCGGCGAAAGCCACCGCGAGAAGCACGCCCCAAGGGATTAGCAGCTCCGGCCTCATCTACTTTCATTATATATTGAAACTTATGAAACCTGGAGGGCACCGAGTCGAATTGGCACGCTTTATGAAGTTGGCTTGCGCGTGGAATACGAGGTCAATGCAATCGAGCGCCCAGGCTTCGCGCTCAGTCACGACGGCATCACCGCCATCGGCAACGACGTCGACGGCTGGGCGATTTCAACGGCGAGCGCCATCCACCGCATTCGGAACCGGCGCGAACTCTACTACGTTCGAGACGTCGATTCGGGTCGGCGGGTGTACCTGGCGGCGCTGCGGGACAAGTTCGGCAGGACGACGCTTCGGGCGATGAGCGACGGGCACGCGACGAATCACCTGCTGGCCCTCAAACCCCTGCGGGATTGCTGCCAGATCGATTAACCCTCAAGGGGTTCAATGGGGCCGGTAGAATCCCAAGGCAGTCGGCTGACATCAGTCTCAGAGGACCCAATGATCGCTAGCCTAATTGTTGCGAGTCTACTAACCCAACCCCAGCGGGAGGAGAGCTACACGATTGAGAACGTACCCTGGGCGAAATCCGTGCGAAGTCTGGGGTCGATTCCCTACCGGATGAATCCTATAGGTCGACTCGTGGTGACGGCGAAGTGGGCGAAACGGTTCGTTCCCGAACGCGGTGAATCCCCAACGCTCGTCGTTTACCGGTGGTACTGCACGCCAGACGGCAAGGGCCGCGCCTCTGTCGCGATTTGGCGACATAAGAAGGGTGTCCCGCCGGGCGCGAATCATTTGAAATGGGAGGATTTCGGAGGCGCCTTCCTCCTCGGGGGTTCCGAGCCGCTCTACCTGACCGACGGAACATTCGACATCTCGATCCAGCTCTCCTCCGACAAAGTGGAGGACTTGACCCAGTTCGCTCGTTCGATCAGCCCCTTCCTGTACGTTGACCGGACCTTTAACTGGGCGCCATACGACAGTATTCGACTCCAGCCAGTTCGTTAGAGCGCGAAGTGGTCTCCGCGCGCCGGGACCTCGACCTGCCAACCCAAGTCGGTTTCAATCCGCTCCTTGAGAGCCGCCTGCGCGGGCGGTTCGCCGTGGACGATGAACGTCTTTTTCGGCGGGTTCTTGAAGCCCTTTAGCCACCGCATGATCTCCCCCTGATCCGCGTGAGCGGAAAGCGAGCCGAGCGTCTGAACCTCGGCCCGGTTCTCTATCTCCTGACCGAAGATCCGCACCTTTTCGGCCCCCTCCTGAATCCTTCGGCCGAGGGTCCCCTCGCCCTGATAGCCGCTGAACAACACGATCGTGTTCGGATCGCTCAGCCGGTGTATCAGGTGGTGGACGATGCGGCCGCCGTTGGCCATCCCGCTTCCCGCGATGATCATCAAGGGCCCCTTCGTGGAGTTCAAGGCCTTGGAAGCCTCGCGGTCCCGGACGAAGCGCAGCCCTTCCGGCGCGAACGGGTCCAGGTGGGAGCTCACCGCCTGAAGCATTTCGTCGTCCAGCTCGTCGGAGCACCGGCCGTACACCGAAGTGACGCTCGTGGCCATCGGACTGTCGATGTAGATCGGCACGCGGGGAACCTGGTTCTCCCACTGCAGCTTGCTGATGTAGTAGAGGAGCTCCTGGGTCCGGCCGATGGCGAATGAGGGGACGAGCACCGCCCGCCCGCCGCGCCAGGCGCTTTGGAGCACCGAGGATAGGCGGGCCATCGGGTCCTCCTGAGCATGGAAGCGGTCGCCATAGGTGCTCTCGATGACCAGGTACTCAGCGTTTTCGATCGTGGTCGGGTCCTTGATGATCGGGGTGCCGTACCGGCCGAGGTCGCCCGACATGAGGATTCGCTCGCCGTTCTCGAAGTAGATCTCGGCGAACGCCGAGCCGAGAATATGGCCGGCGGGATAGAAGATCCAGTTCGCGCCGCCCGGCAGCGGATGGGGCGCGTGGTACTCCACCGGGTGGAACTGCTTCATGCACTCGTAGGCGTCCCGCTCGGTGTAGAGGGGAAGAATCGGCTCCTGGCGCGTCTTGTGCTTCTTGTGCTGGTAGGCGTCTTCCTCTTGCAGCCGGCCGCTGTCGGGAAGGCTGATCCGCGCCAGATCGATCGTAGCCTGAGTGGCGTAGATTGGCCCGGCATAACCCTCGCGGCACAGCTTTGGCAGGAGACCGATGTGGTCCATGTGCGCGTGGGTGATGACGACGGCGCTCAGCTTGGTCGTATCGAAGGGAAACTTCTCCCAGTTGCGGGCCCGGAGCTCCTTGGAACCCTGGTACATGCCACAGTCGACCAGTACCTGGCGGCCATTGAATTCGAGGATGTGGAGCGAGCCGGTGACGGTTTGGGCAGCACCGTCGAACGTAATGGACTGGGGCATCGGAGGATTATGGCTACGGTTTGACGTATACCGTCACCCTAAGCGCCGCGAAGGGGCCGACCGGAGCTGATGCGATGACCCTTCCCCGCTGATCGATGGCCAACGAGTGGCCGGTACACGCCGAGCGGACCACGGGCAAGCCGGTCTCGATCGCTCTAAACACGCATGAGTCCCGTAGCTGCTCGAGCTCCGGCGTACCCACGAACCAGTCGTCCTCGGAGATGATGGTGAGCAGTTGGGCGCCGTTGGCGAGTTGCCAGTAGGTCACGTTGGGGAACATCTCCTCGAAGCAGATGATCGACCCGACGGTGAGTTTGCCGACGTGGAGGGCGGTGACCTTGTCGCCGGGGGTCAGGTCGCCGGTGGGCAGGTCGAACTGCTTGAGGAACGGAAAGACGTCCCGGGCCGGTACGAACTCGCCGAAGAGCACGAGTCGCGTCTTGTCGGCGTATTCCCAATGCCCGTCGTACGAGAACTCGGACTGAAACTTGGGCTTGGTCCCCCGCTGAACGCCGACGACGAGCGGCACGTTCGGGCGCAGCCGGAAGCCGAGATCGTGAGGCATTCCGGTCGGGGCCAGGAGCATTCCTTCCGGCAGGACGGCGAGATCGGCATGCTCCTTCTCGGCGATATCCAGCGTGCGGTCGATCGCCGCGTCGCCGAGCTTACGCGCGACCTTCGGATCGTTGAAGGCCATGTCCACGCCTGGCTGGCCGATGACGACCTTGCGCGGTGTGCCGGAGATCGGACGGGAGTATTGGAACAGCGAAAGCGCGAGGACGCCCACAAAGACGACAGCCGCGAACACAGGTCGACGCTTGCGGATGAGCGCGACGATGACGAGGTTTCCGACAACGACCCAGGCTCCGACCCCGAAGATGGTGAGCCAATAGGCGGAGTTGATGAGGGCCGGATAGGGGGCAAGCGGCTCGGCGAGCAGCCCGACCGGGAAAGCGATCAGCCACATGTAGGAGCGCCAGATCTCGACCGCAGCCCAGATGAGCGGGATGAGCCACATCCGCCCGGTGCGACAGCTCCAGTTCATGGCGATCGCCATCGGGACGAAGTACATCATGCCGAGCGGCAGGCAGATGAGCCACGGAAGCAGGCTCCAAACCCAGGTGCCGCTCATCTTGGTGGCAAGCGGCACCACAAAATACATCTGATCGAGCGCGAAGATGAGGTTGAACCAGAGCCCGGACCTCGCCGCTTGCTTCCGCGTGGCGTACGGCATCGCCAGGAGCCAGGGCACTAAGGCAACGAAGACGAGCGGCCGGAGATTGAACGGCGAGAACGAGAGCAGGATCAGGAGCCCGGTGGCGACGGGGGCCAAGACCACGGGCACGAAGTCGGGCCGCCGCCAAAAAGGGAGCTTCTTCTCGGGCATCGCCGGTTATGCTGACGCCGCTTCGGCGGGGGCGGTTCGATCCGCGAGGGCGTCGAGGTGGCGGGTCTCGTTATAGCGGGTGATTCGGAAGAAATCGTATTGCCGGCTCAGCTCGGTGATCGAGCCGTTGGCCAGGCGGAACGACTGGCGGGTGCTGAGGTTGCCCTGCAGCAGCCGGGCGAGGAGCACGGCACAGGTGCCGCCGTGGGTGATGACGGCGACGTTCTGCCGAGCCTCCCAAAGCTCGGCGACGATGGAGTCGAGCCGATCCCACAGGTCGGCGAAGGACTCGCCGCCTCCGGGGGCGCGAACCAGGTTCACGTCGCTTCCCACCTCGGCGGCCGCCGCCTGGAACTGGGCGGTGATTTCGCCGTAGGGCAGGCCCTCCCACGCTCCGAAGCAGCGCTCGCGGAGGAGGTCGGTGGTTTCGACACGCTTTCCGAGCGCGGAGGCGAGGGGAGACGCGGTTTGGACCGCACGCTGGAGGTCGCTGGTAAGGACCCGCATGATGCGGAGCTCGCCAAGCTCGGCGGCGACGGCCTCTGCTTGGGCGAGACCCTGCTCGTCCAACGGGATATCCGTGTGGCCTTGGGCGATTCCGGCTTCGTTCCAGGCGGTTTGCCCGTGGCGAACCAGAAAAACCCGCATCTAATCAATGTACCAGCGTTTCCCTTAACACGAAGACCAGGTTTTTCGCGGCCATGTAGACTCGGGGCATGCTTCCTTTCCTGGTCGCCGCCGTCCTAACCCAAGCCCCGAAGGAGAGCTGGTACGGGCCGGTGGAGATCAGCTTTCAGTTGCCGGTCGTCGGGAATCCGTACGACCCCGACAAGAACGACGTGCAGGTGACGTTCACGGGCGGCGCGGCCGTCGAGAAGCGGTTCGCGTTCTTCGACGGGAAGCTCTGGAAGTGCCGGCTCGCAGCGCGCAGGCCGGGGGACTATACCGTCGCCGTTACCTTGAACGGTTCACCCATCTCGCCCTCGGTTCAGCCACCAGCCACTATACAACTAGCCACCAGGCTCGAGGAACCCTTCGTTCGGATCGCCGACAACCGCTTCGTGCTCGGCGACGGCAAGCCTTACTGGCCGATCGGCCATAGCCTGGGATGGACGGACCCGAAGCTGTACCCGATGCTGGCCGACCAGCTTCCGATCATGGGGCGTAACGGGGTGAATTGGACGCGGATCTGGTCGACGTTTTGGGATGGGCGAAACCCGTACTGGCTGGTGGGTGGTGCAAAGCTGCCGGACGGCGCCTTCAGCCAGGAGGCCCTGGAAAAGTGGGACAAGATCACGCGGGCAGCCGAGGCGGCGGGGGTGCGGTTCCAGTGGACGCTCCACAACCACGGGCAGGTGAGCAGCACGGTGAACCCGAACTGGCCGGAGCATCCCTGGAGCAAGAAGAACGGCGGCTTCCTGGACAAAGCGGAGGACTTCTTCACCGACGCGGAGGCCAAACGGCGGACCCGGGCCTACCTGCGCTACGTGGTCGCCCGATATGGCGATTCGCCGGCGATCATGGCGTGGGAGCTGTTCAACGAGGTCCAGTTCAGCGACGCCGCGCAGAAGGGGCACTGGGATACGGTGGCGGCGTGGCACGCTGAGATGGCGGCCTACTTGCGCTCGATCGACCCTTACCACCATCTGATCACTACCAGTTCGGAAATCGGCCAGAAGGCGCTTTGGACGGCGATGGATTACTACCAGGCGCACGGGTATCCGGCGAGCATTCCGGCGATGGTCCAGGGCGAGCACTTCCCCACCGACAAGCCCTATTTCTGGGGCGAGGTCGGCGGTCCGAACGACGCGGACGGCGGCGATGCGGAGCATCTGATCGAGCGGGACGCGATCTGGTCCGGAGTGTTGGCGGGCAACCAGGGGAGCGCCGAGTATTGGAACTGGGACCGGGCGATGCGGCCGGGAATGTACGACGAGTTCAGGCGGGGCTCGGCCATCATTTCGGCCAGCGGCCTAGCCGAGCAAACGGGGCTGACGCCGAGCCGGATGAAGATCGAGACGGCAACCGGAGGGATTCTGAAGTTTGCGCCGGGCGTCGGTTGGGGCAAGTATTCGGGAACGGACTTCAACCTTCCGGAGGATGCCTCGCCGGAGGCGATGGGCCAGTTCTCGAGCTTCTTCCAGGGCGCTTCGCACCCGGACATGGGGGCCGCGCACGCGACGTTCCACTTCAAGGCCCCGTCGGCGGGCGTGTTTCGGGTGAAGATCGCGGGGGTGTCCGGAGGCGGGACGACGCTGGTGGCGCTGCTGGACGGGGCGGAGTTGAAGAAGGGCGAGTTCGCCGCGGGCTCGAAGCCGAA
This sequence comes from Fimbriimonadaceae bacterium, assembly GCA_035295605.1. GTDB lineage: Bacteria > Armatimonadota > Fimbriimonadia > Fimbriimonadales > Fimbriimonadaceae > DAIDHV01. Next base: position 6,531 of record DATGIR010000437.1, read on the forward strand.
CGAGACGTGGGAGCTCCCGTTCGAGGCGGGCGAACATACCGTGAACCTGAACAACACGGGCGGCGATTGGGTCCTCTTGGGCGGCTTCTCGGTGGACGGGATCGCCCCGGCGGTGTCCGGTTCGGCGATCTCGAACGACCATTGGGCCCTCATGCGGCTGGTGCGGGGCTCGGCCGAGGCAGCGCCGTGGACGGCGAACGGGCTGACGCTGGCGGACGGTTCGTACAAGGCGACGGCGTGGGACTTGGACACGGGCGCGTCGACGAGCTGGACGGTGAAGGTGATCGGCGGGTCGATGCCGAAGCAGACGATGAGCGCCAAGGATGCGATCATCACGCTTCGTCGTGACTCGTGATTCGTGATCGTCGTGATCCCTCGCTCCAACCTCCATCCTCCAACCACCATCCTCCACAGCAGGTATCCTTTCGCATCTCGTTGCCGCATAGCTCAGTTGGTAGAGCAGCTGACTGTTAATCAGCGGGTCCCAGGTTCGAGTCCTGGTGCGGCAGCCACGCTTTAGGTTCAATATGACGAGAAATGGCCGCCGAGAGGCGGCCCTTTTCATGCAAGGTCAACGTTAAGCAAACTGCAAACGAGCACCGCCCGCCCAAACGCCGTTCACGGCCTCACCGACACCGTTCCACTGACGGTAAAAAATCTGACTCGAACCGAGGCATTCTATCGGGAGACACTGGAGTCGGAAACGTTATGGGACTGATTCTTCTCGTTGTGATCATTTTTCTGCTACTCGGCGGCGTCGGCTTCGGCGTTCAGGGCACGCTCGGAACCGTGTTGATCGTCCTGGCGGTCCTTTGGCTGATCGGTGGG
>DATGIR010000438.1:0-2028 GCA_035295605.1 Fimbriimonadaceae bacterium
TCGCGGGCCCTGTCCTCTCGGCCGAGAAGCCGTTGCGGCGGGCTCAGACGGAGAGTAGTGCCGCTAGGCGTACTGGAATTTCGTCATGGTTGACTGCGCGATTGGGAGCCGGGTCTTGACCGAACCTTCGATGTCCTTCACGCTCTCCGGGGTCCAATTGCCCCAAAGTTCGAGCGTAAGTGCGTGTCGGCGTTCCCTATGTACGCGACGGACGGTGAAGTCGACCCGGCAGCCTGACTGATCGGAGAGCTTGGCGGAGAACGAGCGTGCTTTGCCAACCGACTTCCAGCCCCCTCCCTCTAGGGCCTCGATAAGATTCCCCACCGGTTCGCCAGCCTCGGTACCTTTCCCCGGAACGGGGGGCGGCAACCAGCCACCTGGCAACACCTCCCAGTGATCCACTCGACGGAAGTTGCGAGCCGCTACCGCGTGCAGTGTGGCGGCGGCTAGGACGATCAGGGTCCCGGACTCAACGATCTTCCGCTCTTTCAGGAATCCGGCGAGACGGTCGAGAAGGGGGTCGCCGCCCAACTCCGGAATGACCGGGGGAAGGTCCATCTCGAAGCGAACGTGGCTGTACGATCGATTGCGGTGCCTTCGGGATGAACGAGGTCCGGTAATCGTCGGTCCGAGGAGCGGGTTTGCCGATCCAATCCCAGGGGCGGACAGCGCCGGCTCCGATTCCTTCGGGAGGGCCATGCCCCTCACATCTCGGAATGGCAGATGACCGTTGGGAACTGCGGTTACAGAAAGGTGACGGCAGCTATGCAGCGCTAGAGCGCGAGGTCGATCGGGAGCTTGTCGGGCGCCACCCGAATTCGCTTCGATGTGAACAGGCGATGAAGGGGTTCGGCGCCCTCGGCCCGTGGGCCGAGGGCACCAAGGTGGTCTACTGGCGGAACTGCGGCGGTGCGTAGCTCCCAGGAGCCTGGGAGTAGTTCACGGGCGCCGCGGGGGCCGCCTGGTATCCAGGGGGCGGGGGCGGGGTCGCGGCATATCCGGAAGTCGGGACGGGGGCCGCGTAGTAAACGGGTTGCGCGCCCGGGACGGGGTAGTACGCAGGCGCCTGGGGAACGGCCCAGCCATTCCGAAGCTTCGAGCCCGCACGCAAGTACCCCACCAGAAGCAGCACGTAGCCGACGACCGAGACGAGGGGTACGATGCTCAGGATGGCTCCGACCTTGACGGACGACTCGTTGTAGCGGGCCCCTGCGCGCCAGTTTCCGAGGACGAGGCCAATCACGCCAATCAGTCCGAGGATGGCGCCGATGCCGATCAGAGCGAGCCCACCGAAGACCGCGCTCAGGTCGAGCGCCGTGCCTCCAGCGGTCACCGTGCCGGCAACAGCGGAGTTGATCGCGGAAACGACCGTGCCTACGATCAGAATGACTCCAATCGCGGCCATCAGATACCCGACCAAGCCGACAATCATCAGGGTGGTCGACGCACCGAAGGACGGAGCTCCCTTCCGAATGGTCCGGAATCCAAGGTAGAAGAACACGTAGGAAACGACGCCCAACATGAGGCCGCCTGCGATCGCAGCGACGGCGAGGTAGAACGTGTTCACCGTGATCCACGAAGGGATCGCGGCGGTTCCTGTGGTCCCGAATGTGGAGACGGTGTTCTCGAGAGCGGCGAAGATCAGGTAGAAGATCAGGAACCCGGCCCAGAACAAGGCCTGAACCGCGATTCCGAGTCCGGAGCCGATCTTCAGCAGACCGACGCCGTCTGCGTCGGACGATGGATGCGGCGGTGGCGGTTGCGGGTAGCCGTTCGCATAGCCCATTTGGGGCGAGGCCATGCAGTTGAATGCCTCGGTTCTGGCTTATGAATGCTACAGCCGAGTTCGGCAATCAAGACAATTCCATGAGATTTCCTCGCAGTTATACTGCAACTGGCCCCATGTACTGTAGGGGGTACGTGGCTAGCATGCTACTCCCGGCGTGCGACACGCCCATCGACGCTTACCGGAGCGGTTGGCCTCTTCCTCAACCTTCTTCCAAGATATCGGCCGAAGCTTGGCCGAGG
>DATGIR010000439.1:0-4927 GCA_035295605.1 Fimbriimonadaceae bacterium
GCGAGGAGTCCCGGGAAAAGTGCGCAGACGTCTCCCGAGGTGTTGACCAGACACGCCGCGCCCATTAGGTACCAGCGGCTCCTTCGGCCGTTGGGCAGGAGGACGATGCCGATCAAGACCAGCACGAGAAGCAAGATGTCGCCGGCGGGATAGACGAGGTTGAGAGCGACCGAGGAAGGGCTGCCACCAGCCGCCGTCAACGTGGCATGGAACGCGAACGCCGCGAACAGCGCGGCCGCGGCGAGAGCCGCCATCACACCGTCCAGATAGTTCGCCAGCCTGAGCTTCTTGGCTTCCTGGCGCATCAGCACCATCACCGCGACATACGCGAACGGATAGAAACCCGCCCAGAGGAAGTTCGCCATCGATACCTGCGTTGCGGCCCCTCCTCCAAGCGTCTCGATCGTCAGCGTGAGATCGCCAGCCGCCCAGAAACACATCCCGGTTCCCAACACCAAACCAAAGCGCCGATCCCTGCGACCGCGAAGCGCTCGCGCAAGAACCAAGAAGCTGGCAAACACCTCAAACGAAGCCACACCCCAACCGTCAACCAACGTCCAGCTAACGCCGTTACGCCGCACAATCAGCGACACCAAGTAGGCGACCACCAGCACGCCGAGAGACCCATACACAGCCTTCCCGCCAACCCCTGGACGGTCGACCCGCCCGGGGATGAGTTGTTCCGTCCCGGACGCCACCGGCGCGGACGGAACCTCGCGGCCGACATCGATCGATCCCGGATCCAGGCTCGGCTGTCCGCTCGGGCTACCCACTGAAACGCCCCGCTCCGGGCTTCTCATCGACGCGGCTCGGTGTCTGATCTGAACACGACTCCACCGGTATCGACGACAAGACCTCGCCGCTTGAGACCTAGCCGCCGTAAGTGGGCTTCCTCGTCGTGCCCCGCGAGGGGCGTTGGGGCTGACTACCTGTCCTGAAATCGATGGAGGCAGGAGTTGTCCTGACAGCACCTGAGCCCCAGATTGATGGCCAGTCTTCTTCGTAGGGCTCGCGGCCGAGCCTGAAGCGACCGATCCGCCGCGTTGACGGTTGCCGCATGTCATGAGACACGCACGCCGTGGTGGCGGGTCGCCCGACTCTCCCTGGGCGCCCGCCGTCTCTTTTCCGCACCAAGCGAACCTGTCTGTACGGGTGCGGTAAATCCCGCTCGGATGCGGTCTAAGTGATCTCTGACCCGGGTACCTTGATGGCTTGATGCCGTGAGGCGCCGGCCTGGGTCGTAGGGGAGAACCAGGCCGGGAGAACCAGGCCGGCACTTGATGAGCAGACTGCGGTTTATGGGTACGGGGAGAAGAATTGAGCGTCGTAGAAGCGACTGGCACGGACCTGCTCACAGGTCTCGACGTCGGTACGGAAGCACTCAGCGGGACGCGCAAGCTAGGCATCGTCGGCCCGGTGTTGTTCACCCTCGCAGCCGCGCAACTGATCTGGCTGGCTGCGCTTTCGTACCTGGCGTATCTCGTCGTCTAGCGGCGGAAGGAACTGTCGGCGGCGGTTTTACACCCGTCTGACTCGACTTTCGCCGATCGGGTCTTAAGGTGAGATGGATGCCGGCAGCTTGATTCTTCGAGCGCTAGGCGTCGCCAGGGGGAAGGGGAATGCCGCTCCTCAACTCCCATAGTGGAGTCGGGGGGCAGGGGCGAAGAGAAGTTACAAATCGTCCCTGTCCCGGTCGACTCCACCGCGACCCGGGAGGGCCAGGGCCGCAAGGCCAACGTACTCCTCTCGACCTTTGCTCCTCTCGACCTTTGGTCGTGACCGACCGCCGCGGCCACGCCGTCGCCCAATACGACGTCGCGTGCTTCCAAGTCTCAGCGCACTGAACTAGCTCGAAACACCGGAGGGGCTTCGAGATCACCGAGGAGGTCAACGCGCCCCTCCGGATTCATTCGCAGAGCGTTCGAAGTCAGTAAGTCGGCCTGAGTCCCCTAAGTCAGAGTCGGGCCGGATCACCATTCGGATCCGGACCAACGGCGAGAACCTCGGCTGCTCCAGTGTCCGGAATGACGCCAGAGCACTCGCGGCGAGGTCGCGCGCGGTGCCGATTACCGCGACGAAGACGCCAGTCATTCGCTCCGCGGGGCCTCCGCCACGGACGGAGCTCGGCAACTCCACCGTAGCCGCCAGCCGAACACGGCGCCGGGGTTGGCTAGTGCGGTCCGGAAGCCGTTAGGTTTTGACGGTGAGCGGTAGTCGGTAGTGGCGGGTGCCTGTGGGGCCGTGGAGGGTGACGGTCGCTGTCCATGTTCCGAAGCCGGGTTTGGTCTCGAAGGTGTAGCGGTCGGCGAAGTGGAGCGTTTGGGGCTTGGCTTTGGTGGTGAGGCCGCCGAGGCCGCCGGTGAGCTGGATGGTTGCTGTGCCGTCGACGGCGGTCTGGACGCTGCTTGTTGGGGTGATTGTCCAGCGCAGGCCGGTGTTGGGGATGCGTAGCTCGAGGTACGCGGTCTGCCCGGCCGCGATGGTTGTGTGGGCGAAGCGTGCGAGGAATGTCGTTCCGGGTGGGGCGAAGTCGTTGCAGGGGAGTCCGATTGTGTAGTCGTTTGCCCGTCCGGGCGGGGCGGTTGCTTGGATCGTCGGGTTACGCGCCGCGGCTGCAAGCACGAGCGCCGGGTCGATGGTGGCGCGGCCCTGCCAGAGGGCAACCATGTAGCCGCGGTGCACCCACGTTGTGATGAGCCCTGCGGGCTCGCCTTGGCCCAGAAGGCGTCCCGGCGTTGTTGCGTTGCCGGCCGCGTCGACTGTGAGAGATGCGGTTGCTTGCGGGCCGACCGCAGCTGACCCGGCGTGCGGGTAGGTGGCCGACGGAAGGCTTCCAGCCGGGCCGGTGTCTCCCCAGCTCAGGGTTGCGATCGCGTCCAGGTCGCACCAGCCGGGCCGACCTGGGCTGGTTGCCGTCGACGTCCAAAGCCCATGCCAGGAGTCGGTCGGATCGGGGGTGACGGAGGGGTCGAGGACGTAATCAAACGCGCAGTTCGTTGGGGTTGTGCAGCTGCCGCCGTTGAGTTTCAGAGGCCCTGAGGAGGTCGGTTGACCGGAGGTGCGGGCGAACGCGGCGGCCACCAGTGTGGTTGCAACCGCGGCGCTCGCCAAGGCGAACAACCCTGTTCGCGCAGGCGACGGCCTGTGCCGAAGAGCAAGCGGCTTTGGGCTCATCTGGCTGCGGAATTAGCGGACGTGCCAGCCGGCTCCGAGTGGCTGCCAATTCGGCCAGGTGCGAAGGTTGCAGATGATCTTGTCGCCGTAGCGGGCGGTCTCGGTTCCTGGATCGGGCCAGAAGGCCTGCCAGCCCTCCGTGCGCGGCATGACATGTCCGGTGATCCGCTGGAACGCCGACAAACAGATCGATCTCGCGAGCGCGTAGCCGCGCGAAGCCGAAGGCGGGCTGCCGTGACCCCACCCGCCGTGGCCGACAGCGAAGACCTCCATCTCGTGTGCCGGGTCCGAGCACGGAACCACCGAAACCGTCTTGGCAGCGCCGGCGATCCTGACAAGACACTGATGCGTTCGCACCGACAGATAAAAGACCCGATGTCCCGTCGCTGCCGACCCGACAGCTGCCGTGCTCACCGCCACGAACAACACCAGCGCGAGCACGAACCCCTTAACCCCCATCCCCAGCTCCTTTCGACGGCGCCTCGAGGCCTGCCCGCGCCCCCTGAACCCGGATGGCGCCCGTTGATCCTACGACCCCCCGGCAGACCGAAGCAACGAACCCACAAAGACGGCAACCGTCCGCCGGTCCGGCGACTGCGCAACCCCGGCCAAAGCAGCTAGTCGGCTGCGCCAGTGTTGTGGAATGACGGCGGAGATCAGCGGCTATCGTCCCGCGATGAGCGAACAGCCCCTCGAAGACGCCGCTCTTATTTACGAGGCGGCGGCAGAACAGCTTGAACGGGCGGCGGGTCACTGCCGGACCGCAGCGAAGCATTTCCGGGAACGCGAAATCCCACGGGCAGCGGCGCACGCTTGGGCGGCGTTCGGACATGTGCGGGTTGCTGAAGACAAGCTGGAAGATCAAGCGCGCACACACGCCGGTAAGTCCAACCCCTTCTAGGTATCCAGCCTCACGACTCTCGCTTGCGCCGGCGTACCGGTGGCGCCTGACGGGCGCGGCGAGAAGCCCGTGTCTCTGCGCGGTCTACAGGGAATGGTGCAACCGGACCGCGCAAGAACGAGGGAGATTCGATGGCAAACCAAGCAGATGCAGGTGACCGGATCCTGGGAACACTCCTGACGGATCACGGGGAGGGTGTAGTGCGGATGGAAGATCGCTTCGACGCCGGGGTCGAGGAGGTGTGGTCGGCGCTGACAGATCCCGCTCGCCTGTCTGCGTGGTATGGCGATGTCGAAGGCGATCTGCACGTCGGCGGCGAGTACCGCGCCCGCCTCTACGCGAGTGGCTGGAGCGGCGTCGGGCGCATCCAGGCGTGTGAGCGGCCGCAGCGGCTTTTCGTGACGACCACTATGGATGCCAACGGCGTATCCGGCGCGCTAGAGGTCACGCTCACCCCCGACGGCGACCAGACCACAGTGGTCTGGGAGGAACGCGGGATGCCGGTCGAGCTGCTTGCCGCCTACGGCGCAGGAATCCAGGTTCACGTCGAGGATCTCCGCTCGTACCTTGCCGGAGGCGGTCGCTGCGACGCGGACGCCCGCTGGCAGGAGCTCTCGCCTGCCTACGAACAGTTGGCCGCCGCTATCCGGTAGGACAGCATCGGCGGCGCGGCGAAGCGTCCGGTGCCGCCCGAGGGCGGAAATCGAATCGAGGTTCTCACGGAAGGCCCTCGGGGGCGCATGGACTCTTGACGCTCGCTGCTCAGGCTCCGGGACGGCACTGCCCGATTTCGACGGGGTGTTGTCACAGCGCGGTAAAACCGCGCCCGATCACAGCGCGTATGGGCTACAA
>DATGIR010000440.1:0-10152 GCA_035295605.1 Fimbriimonadaceae bacterium
TCGATGTCATTTTTCGTTGAAGGCCGACGTTGAGGCGGCCTTCACAACGTCTTAACAATCTACATGGAAACCCCCGGCTACGCCCGCCACGCCTTCTCAAGCGAGATGGAGCGGCTCGAGCACGACCTGCTCGAGATGGGCAGCCGTGCCGAGGAAATGGTCGGGCTCGCGGTAACCGCGCTCTGCACGGTCGACGTCGCCCTCGCTAAAGCCGTTTGCCTTCGGGACGACGACATAGACCAGCGCGATCTCGAGATCGAGGATCGATGTATTCGACTGCTGGCGCTCCAGCATCCCATCGCCACCGAACTGCGGGTGATCAGCACCGCGATGAAAATGATCACCGACATCGAGCGGATCGGCGACCTCGCGGTCGAGATCGCCAAGATCGCGATGAAAATCGAGAAGGAGCTTGGCCGCTCGGACATCATCGACATCCCGCGCATGGCCAAGGTCGCCCAGCGCATGATTCGGGAGGCGCTGGAGGCCTACGTCAAGCGCGACTTGGACCTCGTTCGCTCCATTTGCGCCAACGACGACGAGGTCGACGACCTTTACCGGTCGCTGCGCGGCCAGCTATTCGATTCGATGCGGTCCGACCCCGACAACGTCGTGGTCGACTCTTGGCTGCTGCTAGCTATTCACCACGTGGAGCGCATAGCCGACCACGCGGTGAACATCGCCGAGCGGGTCTCGTTTATGGTCACCGGACGCTTCGAGCAACTGGCGCCGAGCCACCGATCGGACTCGACGTCGTAAGCCTCCCTGGGCCGGCTACCTACTCGTCGGCGCCGCCGGCCTTCTTCTCCATTCTGCTCGTGGCATCCTGCCGGTTCTGATCAGGCGACTTGCAGCCCATGGCGAAGGACATAACGACGACGAGAAGAATCAGAAGCAGCGAGGACTTCATTTCAATATTATAACTAGGCGCTTCAACCCTTGACGCGGGTAAACGTCTGCTTCTTGCCATCGGCTTCCGTGACTTCGATTTCGTCCTCGCTTTTCCACACGGTCTTGCCGCTCAACAGCTTGCGCAAGGTCTCGAGCTGCCGATCTTTGGTCGACGCAATGTACTGATCCACCAGTGCCTGTTGAGAGGCGTCCCGCGCCTTGGCCGAAACCTCGGCGATGCTGGTGGCGAGATCGTCGCCCTCGTAGGTGTAGGTGCCGCTGATGCTTGCATCCACCATCCCCACCGGGCCGACGTTTTGCTGCAGGGAGGACGTCACCTTGCCGTCGCTCGTGAACTCGAAGGTGAACGGCTGATTGGCGATCGTCGTCGACCACTTTCCGACCATCGAGTGTCCGCTCTTGCAGCCCGAGCCGAACGCGAGGACGGCGAGAAGGAGGAAGGCGTGCGCGAGTTTCATAAGCGTCTTAGATCAGAAACGTGTGAGTTGCGGGTTTCGATTCCCAATCCCCGTCCCCCGGTATCATCCTCCCCATGCTTGGCGAGCTTAAGGAACTCTGGAAGTTCCGCGAAATGCTCGTCACGATGGTTCAGCGGGAGATGAAGATCCGCTACAAGAACTCCGTCGTCGGGTTCTTCTGGTCGCTCCTGAACCCCCTCATCACCGTCGCCGTGATGACGGTGGTGTTCAAATACTTCCAAAGCAACAGCACCCCCAACCTTGGCGCCTACGTCCTAGCGGCATATCTGCCGTACATGTTCTTCCAGCTTTGCCTCCTGGATTCGGCCCAATCGGTGCTCAACGGCCTGGACCTTGCCAAGAAGATCTACTTTCCGCGCGAAATTCTGCCGTTGACGATGATCGTCAGCAACCTCATTCACTTTGTGCTCGCGCTGGCGGTCTTCTTCGTCTACCTGCTCGGCGTGTACATCTTGAACCCGCAGGTCCCCCCGTTCCAGGTAACGACCCTGTGGTTGCCGGTATTGCTCGTCGTCAACGTCGCCCTCGTGACCGGGCTCGGACTCATCATCTCGGCGCTGAATACGTTCTATGAGGATGTCAAGTACATCGTCAGCGTGCTGCTGTATCTGCTCTTCTTCCTCTCGCCGATCATGTACTTCAGCGAGAGCGTGTACCACTCCCCGGCCGCCGCCAGCCACCCTTGGGTTTACACCCTCTACCACTTGAACCCGGTCGCAACCCTCTCGACTTCCTACCGTAAGCTCCTGCTCGCCTCCCAGAAGGTGACGATGCGCGGCGAATCGTGGGACCCCTTGCCGATGGATTGGACCATGTTCGGCATCACCGCCGCGATGAGCTTTGCCATCCTCCTCTTCGGCTACCACCTCTTCAATCGGCTCAAGTGGAAGTTCGTGGAGCGGCCATGAACGCGACCGCTGCCATCGAAATCAGGGAGCTCCGGAAGGAATTCATGCTCAGCCACAGCGGCATCAACTCGCTGAAAACGATGCTCACCTGGTGGCGTAAGCGGAAGGTCGAGCGGTTGGAGGTCCTCAAGGGCATTTCGCTCGACGTTCAGTCCGGCGAATGCGTGGCCGTCGTCGGCCGCAACGGGGCGGGGAAGAGCACGCTCTTGTCGCTCTTGGCCCGGGTTTACAAGCCGACCAGCGGGACCGTGACCGTCCACGGGCGGGTTGCGCCGCTGCTCGAACTTGGGGCCGGATTCCACCCGGACCTGACCGGGGTTGAGAACATCTTCTTCAACGGGGTGATCCTGGGGCTCACGCGTTCGGAGATTCAGGAGCGGCTCGAGACGATCATCGACTTCAGCGAGCTACGCTCGCACATCGATACGCCGGTGCGAACCTACTCGAGCGGGATGCTCGCCCGACTCGGCTTCTCGATCGCGGTGAACATCGGCGCCGATATCCTGCTCGTCGACGAAGTGCTGGCTGTGGGGGACCTCGAGTTCGAGCGCAAGTGCTACACGAAGATAGACGAGCTGCGCGCCGCGGGCGCGACGATTCTGTTCGTGAGCCACCACTTGGAGAGCATCCGCCGCGTGGCCGACCGGTGCGTTTGGCTTAAGGACGGGCTCATTACCCAGACCGGCGATCCGGAGTCGGTGCTCGCGGCATACGTCGCTGCCGCCGGCGGGGAAGTGCCCGAGCTCCCGTAACCCAGTACCCAGAACCCAGAACCTGAAACCTAGAACCTAGAGCCTTAGCACCCTGGCACCCTAGAACCCTACGTATAATAAGGCCTCCCATGCCTCATGAGATTCTGTTAACGCCTGCCGGCCACGCCAAGCTGGAGGCTGAGCTGGAGGAGCTCAAGGGACCGGTCCGCATGCGCATTGCCGAGGCGATCCGTGAGGCCAAGGCCCACGGCGACCTCAAGGAGAATGCCGCTTACCACGAGGCCAAGCTCAACCAGACCCGGCTCGAAAGCCGAATCGCCGACCTCGAAAAGGCGCTGCAGATCGCAAAGATCGTTGAACGGCCATCCGACGCGGGGGACACGGCGGCCCTGGGCTCGAAGGTCAAGCTCCTCGACATCGAGTTCGGCGACGAGCTGACGGTCGAGCTCGTCGGATCGTTCGAGGCCGATCCGGCCGCCGACCTCATCTCGATCGTCTCGCCGATGGGCGAGGCGCTGTTGGGCAAGGAGATCGGGGACGAAGTCGAAATCGAAGCGCCCGGCGGCATCCTACGCTACCGGGTCCTGTCGGTAACCTAAGTGTCATGCGCGCGCGCCAAGCAGCCGGATCACGAGCCACAAGTCACAAGCCACTAGCTACCATCGTGGCGATCACGACTCTGATGTGCCTGTACGGCTGCGACGGCGCCGGCAAGCCGGGCGGAACGTCTTCCATTCTCGATTCGAGCGCGCCTTCGCCCGCTCCGCCCAAAGAGATCGCTTCGAGCGCTCTCGCGCTCTATCCCAGCTTGGACGGAGACGAGAAGCTCTCGCTCGGCGTGAAGGTGTCTTCGGTCGAGGAGATGTTCCAGGAGCTCAAGCCGAAGAACCACACCGTGCCGACCACCCTTCCGCAGGGGCTCTCGCCGGACGATTACGCCGCCAACGGCTGGGAGGTGGGCGACACCACCGCAGGCTTCGGACTCATTTCGAGCGGCCAGAGGGTGGTTGCCGCGATCGTTCGCGAAAGCGTTAAGGATCGCGACGAGGCCGACGCGATCGTCACGGGCTACACGCGGAAGGTGTCGAGCGTGACGCCGCACAAATACGATCTGGGCGACAACACCTACACGTTCTGGGAGGACGGCCAAACCCTCCTCATGATCCTGGAGTCGCCGGGCAAGAAGGACTCGGTGCAGCTCACGCTGGCGCTGGGCTACAAGCCGGTCATGGAATATCTGCGCGCCGACCCGATCCACGCCCAAATCGACGGGCGGAAAGTTGGAACAGACACCGGCGCTAAGGGTGCATCGTCCCGGTCCTGAGGATCGTATAGTTAATTACCCTTAACACAAGGAGGTGGTGCATCGGAATGATAAATCCTCGTACGCACCAGGGAGGTTGTGGGTTTTAGCTAGCCCGCAACCCGTTTGACCGGCGGGTTCGTAATGAACCCACCCTCCCTGGATAGTTCGAAAACAAAAACGGCCCGCGCCTTAGGCGCGGGCCGTAACTTTGTCGGTAGCTCGAAAGGCTACTTCTTCAGCGCACGCCGTCGAAGGAGCGCGACGGCGCCGAGGCCGAGAAGCGCGATCGAAGCGGGCTCCGGAGCCGGCGAAACGTTGTAGCCGACCGCGTCGAGCAGGCTGGTCTCGCCCACGCCGTAGTTGATCAGGAGGTTGCTGTACACAACCCAGTCCTGAACCTGCTTATTGGCGGAGCCGTGGTCGATCCAGTCACCCCAGTCGCCACCCGTTCGGCCGATCTGGTTGTACTCATCGATGTGGTTGACGCCATCGACCGAGAAGTACGCGTGCTGGGTGGTGTCAGTGGTGAAGCTGCGCACGTGATTCGTGCTGCCGAATCGGAAGAAGTCCGTAGCCGTGAACCAGGCGCCGCCGTTGCCAACGCCGGAGGAGGTGCCGAGCACTTCGTCGATCTCGTGGGAGACGACCGCGTAGAGGTCGGTCTTGCCGCTCTGCGGGCTGGTGTGGTTGAAGAAGCTATTGGACGGGTCGATGTAGACATCGCCGTAGCTGCCGGTTCCCGAGTCGAAGTAGCCGATTGCCTTCGCGTTCGCGAACGTCAGGTACATCTGCTTGTTCGAATTGCCGTTGGTCGGGTTCGACTGGAGCTCGCTCCACGCCGCGGTGTCGATTGCGTCGCCGCTCGCCGTGGCGTGCAGGTCGTTCAAGTAGTCCGACGTGTTGATGATGTAGTAGGGAGTCGAACTCTGACCACCACCACCAAGCGAAGTGTTCGCGTGGAACGTGATGCTGATGGTCATGTTGTTGTTGTAGATCGACTCGAAGTTGTTGATCGCCATCTGGATCGTCGCTTCGGTCTGCGCCGCGTCAGATCGCGATGTGATCGAGCTGTCCCAGATTGGGTTTATCACGAACCCCGCGTGGGCCGTTCCCGCGATCGCCATCGCACCCGCGACGGCTGCCAGAGTCAAGAAGCGGAAAGAACGACCTTTCGAAACGCGCCGGCCAGAGGCCGAATTGAATAGCACTGACTTCATAAAAAAGCTACCACCTAATGCAAATCTCGCCCGAGCGGCCTTTCGGCCGGGCGCCTCTCGCCCGCGGACACCTCTCCATAAAGCTCCGCGCGCTCGCAAAAAACGCCAAAGTGAGTCTACAAGCACTTTGCGGAGAATGTCTGCTCCTGGCGCCGATTCTGGTGTGATTACTGGGTTTTCTTAACCAAAAGTCCCAAATTGGACGGCGCGTGCAGCGCGGTTGGCACGGGTAGAGTCACCGCCATGGAGAAGCTGGCCGTCGTGATTCCCGCGCGGATGGCCAGCACGCGTTTTCCCGGCAAGCCGCTCGTCGATCTCGGCGGCAAGCCAATGGTGCGGTGGGTCTACGAAGCGTGCGTGCGGGCCGGCCTCGAAGCTCGGATCATCGTCGCGACCCCCGACCGCGAAATCCTCGATGCGGCGGCCGGGTTTGGAGCGGAGTCCATGCTCACCCGCGCCGACCACCCGAGCGGCACCGACCGCCTGGCCGAGGTCGCGGATGCCGTGCCCGCGCGCGCGTACATCAACGTTCAGGGGGACGAGCCGCTGCTGGACCCGGAGAACATCCGCCGCTGCGCGGACCTCATGAACGACCCGGCGGTAGAAATGGCGAGCCTGTACGTGCCCGCCGCCCCGGAGGAGGAGGGGAACCCGGCGGTGGTGAAAGTGGTCACCGACATGGAGGGTTATGCCCTCTACTTCAGCCGTTCGCTCATCCCGTATCCCCGCAACGCGCCGACGCAGGCCGTGAAGAAGCACCTTGGCCTGTATGGCTACACCGCGCGGGTGCTGAAGGAGTTCACGACTTGGCCCGTCTCGCCGCTGGAAGCGATCGAGAGTTTGGAGCAGCTCCGCTTCTTGGAGTACGGGGTTCGGATCAGGATGGCGGAGGGGATTCCCGCCGCGACCGCGGTGGATACGCCCGAGCAGGCGGATGAGGTTCGGCGACTGTTGTCCGCTAAACTCCAACTACCTTAAACTTGAGCGCGCTTTTCGACATCAGCCACGAGTGGGAGGAACCGGACGGCCTCCACGACCTGCTGCAAGCCATTCGCGAGCAGCGGCCGGAAGCTAACGTCAAGCGCATCCGCTACGCCTACTTCCTGGCGGAGGAGGCTCACAGCGGTCAAACCCGCTCCTCCGGCGAGGCGTATATTCAGCACCCGCTGGCGGTCGCGCGAATCCTCGTCGACCTTCACCTGGACGACGACACCATCGTCGCCGCCCTCCTGCATGACGTGCTCGAGGACACCGAGGCCCTCACCCGCGAGAAGCTGCGCGACACCTTCGGCCAGACCGTGCTCGACCTCGTAGAAGGCGTGACCAAGCTCGACTTCGACGAGCACCTGGAGCTCACGGCGCGCCAGCGCGCCGCCGCCGAGACCGCCCGCACCGCCGAAACCCTCCGTAAGATGCTTCTGGCGATGGCCCGGGACTTCCGGGTCATGGTCATCAAGCTCGCCGACCGGCTGCACAACATGCAGACCCTGACGGCGCTCTCCAAGGAGAAGCAACTCCGCATCGCCAACGAGACCCTCGACGTCTACGCGCCTCTGGCCGCCCGCCTCGGTATCTGGCAGGTCAAGTGGAAGCTGGAGGACCTCGCTTTCGAAGTGCTTCACCCGGACGAGTACAAGCGGGTCAAGGAGCTCGTCGCCAAGTCGCGCGGCGACCGCGAGGCGGACCTCGCCCGAGCCGTGGTCCAGATCAAGGAGCGCTTCGCCCAAAAGGGGATCAAGGCGGTTGACGTCACCGGCCGGCCCAAGCACCTCTACTCCATCTTCAACAAGATGGTCAAGCAGGGCATCCCGTTCGAGGAGATCTACGACCTGCTCGCTCTGCGCATCATCGTCGAGGACTTGGGAAACTGCTACCTGGCCCTCGGCGCCGTGCACGAGCTTTGGGTGCCGATCCCCGGCCTCTTTTACGACTACATTGCCCGCCCCAAGCCCAACGGCTACCAATCGCTCCACACCAAGGTCGTCGGCCCCAACGGGCAACCCCTCGAGGTTCAGATCAGGACGCGCGAGATGCACCAGATCGCCGAGTACGGCGTTGCCGCCCACTGGACGTATAAGGAGGGAAGCGCCCAGCTCGACGAGACCGCCCGGCTATCGCAACTTCGCGAGCGGCTCTTCGACTGGTCGACCGATGCCCGCAGCAGCTCCGACTTCCTCCGCTCCCTCTCCACCGACCTGTTCAGCGAACAGGTCTTCGTTTTTACGCCCAAGGGCGACGTCATCGATCTGCCCAAGGACTCGACTCCGGTCGACTTCGCCTTCCGCGTCCACAGCCAAATCGGTCTGACCCTCGTCGGGGCCAAGGTGAACGGGCAGCTCGTGCCTTTGCCCACCAAGCTCCAGAACGGCGATGTTGTCGAGCTGGTCACCCGCAACAACGCCACCCCCAGCCTTGACTGGCTCGAGTTCGTGAAGTCCGCCCACACCCGCAGCAAGCTGCGAAGCCACTTCCGCAAGCTCACCAAGGACGACGACGCCCAGCGCGGGCGCGAGCTCCTCACCAAGGAGCTCCAGTCGATGGACCTGGACCCGCGAGCCTTCCTCGGCGAGGAGAAGCTCGAGCAGATCGCCAAGGCGATCGACGGCGCCGAGAGCGCCCCAGACGTGCTCGCCAAAGTGGGCGCCGGCCTCCTATCCGTGCAGAGCGTGGTTCAGAAGCTTCGGGGCAAAGCCGCCCAGCCCGAAGCGCCCGACGCGATCAAGGTCTCGCGCACCAAGGAGGGCAAGCTCACCCTCACCATCTCTGGGGAGCAGGACATCATGGTCAACCGGGCCAAGTGCTGCAACCCGATCCCGGGCGACGAGGTGGTGGGCTACGTGACCCGCGGCCGCGGCATCATGATCCACCGCAAGGTGTGCCCCAATGCTTTGAGCTACCAAACCCACGAACCCGAGCGCCTGATTCCCTACGAGTGGCCGCCGGACGGCAACCTCTACCAGGTGGATCTAAAGATCATCTCGGTGAACCGCCAGGGGCTGCTGATGGACGTGAGCACGATCTTCGGCGAATCGAAGACGAACATTTCGGCGGCCCGGGTGAAGACGTTGCCCAACCACACCGCCGAGATCGAGGTTTCGATCGACGTGACCGATACCGCGCATTTGGCGGCGATCATGACCAAGATCTCGAACTTCTCCGACGTGATTTCGATCTTGCGGCTGTTCGGCCGTTCGGCGAGTAGGTGAGTGACTTATGCGCGCCATCGTCCAACGCGTCTCTCAAGCCTCCGTCTCGGTTGACGGCGAGGTAGTCGGTCGCTGCGGCCCCGGCTACCTCCTCCTCGTCGGCGTCCACGGGAACGACACTGAAGCCAACGCCGTGAAGCTGGCGGAGAAGATCGCGACGCTTCGGATCTTCAACGACGCAGAAGGGAAGATGAATCTCGCCTTCGCCGACCTCCCATCCTCCGACCTGCCGCGAATCCTTGCGATCTCCCAGTTCACCGTGTACGGCGACGTCTCCAAGAGCCGGCGCCCCAGCTTTGTGGAGTCGGCGCCGTTCGAGGTGGGCCGCCTGCTGTTCGACCATTTCGTGGCGGAACTCCGCGCCCGCGACCTCACCGTCGAAACCGGCCGCTTCGGCGAGCACATGGAGGTTTGCTTGGTCAACGACGGCCCAGTAACGCTCGTGGTAGATGTGTAGCCGAGGCACGCTCCATGCCCCATAATCTAGGCATGAACTATGCGGATCTAATCTCTCAGGATCCGAACGTGCGAAGCGGAAAGCCGTGTATCCGGGGGATGCGTGTTACCGTGTCCGATGTCTTGGATCATCTGGCGAATGGGCTCAGCCACGAGCAGGTGATCGAGGAGTATCCATACGTCACGGAAGAGGACATCCGCGCCTGCCTGGCGTTTGCCGCCGACCGTGAACGAAAACTGAATGCGCGCATCAACTAATGGCAGAAGTGGCGCTGCTTTTCGATGCGAATCTATCTCCGCGTCTGGTCGGGGAGCTAGGCTTGGAGTATCCGGGAAGCGAACACATTGAGGCGCTCAGCCTAAGAACCCCTGATTTCGCCGTCTGGAAGCACGCGCTCGAGTCAAATCTCATAATCGTTTCCAAGGACTCCGATTTCGAGACGCTTGCTCTTCTCGTGGGGCCCCCAGGCAAGGCCATCCGGATCACGCTCGGGAACTGCTCAACTTGGGCCGTCGCTGCGCTCCTACGCGAGAGTCTGGAGCGGGTGCGGGCCTTCGCGACGAGTTCGGAGGAATCGCTCTTAGTCCTCCCGTAGATGCGCCGGCCAAACGGGCAAGCGTCATGACCTAGGCCAGCGTGATGACCACACCCGCCACGATTACCCCTGCCCCAACCAGCGTCTTCCACGAGGGCGATTCGCGCAGGAACACGAGACCCAAAATCACCGCGATCACGAAGCTCAACTTGTCGATCGGGGCCACCTTGGAAACCGGACCCGTCGCAAGCGCACGGAAGTAGCACATCCACGAGGCGCCCGTCGCAACCGCAGACAGAGTCAGGAAAAGCCAAGCCTGCCGGCTCACCGCTGTAATCCCCGTCTGCCGGGTCGCCAGCACGATCGCCCCCGCAAACACCACCACCACGCACACGCGAATAAAGAGGGCCAGGTTGCTC
>DATGIR010000441.1:0-6195 GCA_035295605.1 Fimbriimonadaceae bacterium
AACGCCCGAGACGATGCGCCGAAGCGCATGAGAAACGCGCGGAAGATCAGATCGGACGAACCGGCCCCAAGCACCAATCTCGAGGAGGGCACTCCGCGGGCGGCCGAAATCGCCGCCAGCATCCCTTCCCCGTCGGTGGGCGGGCTCGTCTGGAACAGCCAGTCGGCAGGCTCCTTAAGCGCCTCGAGCACCCGCGGGCTCGGCGGAAACCAGGCGTCCAGGACGTCGGCGTTGATCACCTCCGAACGGCGCTCAAGGTGCTGAAAGTCCGGCCCGATCGCGTCCCAGAAGGCGCCGCCGTGCTCGGCTCCGCCGTGCACGCTAGCGCCGCTCACACATGGACCGGGTTGAGGGCCAGCCTCAACACCTGGCCGGCGTTCTTCACGAAGTGGATCTTGAGCTTTTCGCGAATCTCGATGGGAACTTCCTCGAGATAGTCTTTCTCGTTTTGGTCGGGGAGGATGAGGGTCTGGACGCCCGCCCGCTGGGCGGCCATCACCTTCTCCTTGATGCCCCCCACCGGTAGCACCTGTCCGCTCAGGGTCAGCTCGCCGGTCATCGCCAGCCGCGATTTGACGGGGCGATTCGTGAGGAGCGAGGTGAGCGCGGTGAGCATGGTGACGCCCGCGCTCGGGCCGTCCTTCGGGACCGCGCCGGCGGGAACGTGCACGTGGAGCTCCGACTTTTCGAAAAACTCCGGATTGATCTTTAGCTGGGCGGCGTGGCTGCGCACGTAGCTTAGCGCGGCGGTCACGCTCTCCTTCATCACGTCGCCGAGCTGGCCGGTGACGATCAGCCCCTTCGTGCCCGGCATCTTGGCGGTCTCGACGAAGAGCACATCGCCGCCGACCGGCGTCCACGCCAGGCCGACCGCGGTGCCGGGGGTCATTTCGCGCTCCACAACCTCGTCGTGAAGGAAGCGGGGCGCGCCCAGGCACGCCTCGAGAAACACGTTGTTGACGCTCACGCGCGCCGTCCGCCCTTCCGCGAACAGGCGGGTCGCCTTGCGGACCACCGAGCCGATCTCCCGCTCCAAGTTTCGGACGCCGGCCTCGCGCGTGTAGTGGCGGATCAGCCGCCGGAGCGAAGCCTCCCGGAAGGTGATCTGGCTCTTGGTAAGGCCGTGCTCCCCAATCTGCTTAGGAATCAAGTGGCGCTGGGCGATCTCGACCTTTTCTTCCTCCGTGTACCCGCCAAGCTCGATGACCTCCATGCGGTCGCGAAGCGGCGCCGGGATGGTGTCGAGGCGGTTCGCGGTCGTGATGAAGAAGACGCGGCTGAGGTCAAAGGGCGTGTCGAGATAGTGGTCCCGGAACGTCGCGTTCTGCTCGGGGTCGAGCACTTCGAGCAAAGCCGAAGACGGGTCGCCGCGGAAGTCGCTTCCGAGCTTGTCGATCTCGTCGAGAACGATGACGGGGTTGTTCGATCCGGCCCGACGTATCGCCTGAACGATTTGGCCGGGCATCGCCCCGATGTAGGTTCGCCGGTGGCCCCGAATCTCGGCTTCGTCGCGCATTCCGCCAAGCGATAGGCGCGCGTACTTGCGCCCCATCGACTCGGCGATGGATTTGCCGAGCGAGGTCTTGCCCACGCCGGGAGGTCCGGCGAAGCAGAGGATCGGCTGGCGGATCGCGCCCTCCCGCTTCACCTTGCGCACGGCGAGAAACTCGATGATCCGGTCCTTGATCTTCTCGAGGCCGAAGTGGTCCCGATCGAGGATGACCTTGACGTTCTTGAGGTCGAGCTGATCGGTGGTCGAGGTGCTCCAGGGCATCGCGACCATCGTGTCGACGTAGGTTCGGGCCACCGTGAACTCGGGTGAGCCGGGGTTCATCCGGCGCAACCGCTCGTACTCGCGGTTGACCTCGCGCAGGGCCTCTTCGGTCATCCCAGCCGCGTCGATCTTCTGGCGCAGCTCTTCGAGGTCCTCGCCACGGTCGTCCTGCTCGCCGAGCTCGCGCTGAATCGCCTTGAGCTGCTCGCGAAGGTAGTACTCGCGCTGCGTCTTGCTCAGCTCGGTGTTGACTTCGCTCTGGACCTTGCTGGAGAGTTCGAGGACGCGGACTTCCTTGCCGAGCATCTCCAGCAGCGCGCGCAGCCGCGGCTGCAAGTCGATCGTCTCGAGGATCCGCTGCTTGTCCTGCACGTTCAGGGTCATGTGGGCCGCTACGAGGTCGGCCATCACGTTGGTCTCCTGGACCGCTTGGGTAAGACTGCGCAGCTCGTCGGGCAGGCCGGGTGAGAGGCGTACCGCCTGGTCGAAGAGGGCGGCGACCGAACGCCGCAGCGCTTCGAGCTCTTCGGCCTGATCCACCTCGGCAACCGGTTCGTCGATGACCTCGATCCGGGCCCGCAGATACGGGGTCTCCTGGATCGTCTCGACGATCCTGAAGCGGGAGATGCCCTGAACGATCAGCCGGACCGCGTCCGGCATCTTGACGAGGGTTCGGATGATGACCGCGCAGCCGTACTCGTAAACGTCGGCGAAACCCGGCGCCTCATCCTGCGATTTGCGCTGGGCGACCACGCCGATGACGCGGTTGTTGCCGACGATGCTCTCGTCGATGAGCTGGACGCTGGCCTCGCGGGTCACGCTCAGCGGGGCAATGAGCATCGGATAGACGACGCTATCCAGCAGCGGCAGGATGTTGAGCGTGGTCGGGATTTCCGGCTTGCGCTCATCTTCGGCGTCGATTTCGAGCCGCGGCTCGGAGCCTTCGTGCTCCTGCCACTCCTCATCCTCGATCGGCAACTTAACTTGGGACATCGGTTTCAGGCTTTGGGGAGGACGACGGTGAGAAAGCCGTTCCGGTAGTGGGCGCGAATCCGGTCGGGTTTGAGCTCGACCTCCGGAAGCGGCTGCTCGCGTTCAAATTCTCCGTAATAGATCTCTAGCTGATGCGCTACCGAGCGCTCGGGTATCTCTTCTTGCAGTCGGACGCCGCGGATGAGCACGCTGTTGCGTTCAGGAACATAGATCAAGCTGATGTCTTCGCCGCGGACGCCGGAGATTTCCGCGCGGATAACGATGCGGTCCTCGTCCTCGAAGACATCTACGCGCGGTTCCCAGAGTTTGCTGCGCGCCAGCTTGGGCACGCCTCGGGAGAGCTCCTCGGCATACCGGCCAAGATCGGCGCCGATCTCGAAAAACCATTCCTCGGTTTCCCGTCGCCGCATGAGTTGAGTTTAGCAGTTGGGCATTAGGGAATGGGGATTGGTTGATTGGACCTCCGATCACTAGTCCCTAGTCCCTAGTTCCTGAGGTAGATCCGGCGACAACTGGGCCAGCCCCCGCCGACTTAACCAAGCCCCGGCCGCGCCGATCACCATCACGGCACCGCCGAAAAGCATGGCGAGGGCGGCGCCTCCGACATCCGTCGGCGCTCGGAACGGACCGTAATGCCCCAGATGGGTGTGGGGCCAGATGTGGGACGCGCTGGCGATCCACCCAAATAGGAGGATTCCAAACGGCGAAAGGCCGTTGAGCGACCAGATGTGCATCGCGAGCACCCGGCCGCGGCGCTCTTCGGGCGAAAGGAGCTGGAATAAGGCGTTGGTCGTGTTGAACTGGATGATGCTGCACATGCCGGTCACCGCAAGCACCGGATAGGCGAGCCAGGGCTGGCGGATGGCGGCGAGCGCCAGGAGCGAGAGACCCATGAGGGTCATGCTCATCCGGATGAGGAACGCGCGCCGCGGGCTCTCGCTGAGGGCCGTGATGATGAAGAGCCCGACGAGGGCGCCGACCCCAACGCAGGTGGTCGCCAAGCCGAGCCCGGCCTTCGCCGCCCGGTCGGAGATACGGTCGAGGCCGAGGGTTTCCCCCGTGTAGGCGGGAAGCAGACCGATGTAGAAGATGCCGAAGACGCCGGTGATGCTCTCGAGGATGAAGAGGGTGCGCAGGCGTACCTCCATCATCGTGAACCGGGCGCCTTCGAAGATGAGGTCGCGCACGGGCTGTTTCACCCGCGGCGGGTTACTCAGGTCGGCTTTGATGGCTAGGGCGGTCCAGATAAGCGCGATGAAGCTGATGCCGTTGGCGAAGTAGCAGGCGGCGACGCCGAAGGCCGCGAGCATGACGCTGCCGAGGGCAGGGCCGACGATCCGCGCCATGTTGAACGTGGTCGCCGTGAGCGGAATCGCGGTCGGGAGGTCGCCAACGGGCACGACCCGGCTGACCACGGACTGCCGGGTGGGCATCTCGATGGTGCTGACCACCCCGAGCAGGAGCGCCACGAAGACGATTTGGAAGTAGGTTACGAAGTGGCCCCAGGTCGCGATGGCGAGATAGATCGCGCCGATGGCGTAGATGGCCTGGGTGACCACGAGCACCTTCCGCTTGTCGAAGATGTCGCTGAACGAGCCCGCCACGAAGCCGAGGAAGAAGACCGGGATCGACGAGCAGAAGGAGACGAACGCGAGCTTGGCTTCGTTATGGGTGAGCTGGAAGACGAAGTAGCCCTCCGCGATCCGCTGGATCCAGCTGCCGGAGAAGCTGATAAACGCCCCGATCCAGTAGTAGCGAAAGTCGGCGATGGAGAAGACGCGGACGACCTTGTTGGCCCGCAGCCGTTCACCCACGAGCTCGGAGAAGCGAAGGCGCTGCTCGGTTTTTCGGAGCCCCCGCGGCCTTCGCATCCCGCTAGCCTACTCATCGCGGCTGGTGGAGAGTGGAGGATAAGCTTGTGGCGTGCGGGTCGCGAGTATCCAAGCTAACGTCGTCTTCAACGATCCGGGGGCGAATGCGCGCTTCGCGGTCGCCGAACTGGAGCGGCTCGCGACCCAGGGCGTCGAGCTGGCAGTACTCCCCGAGTGCTTCCTGACCGGCTACTGCGTGGACTCGCTCGAGCAAGCGGGGAGCATCGCCATCCGGTGCGACGATCTGGCGCTCCGGGCCGTTCGGGACGCTGCCGAGAGAACCGGGATCACGACCGTGCTCGGCTTCGCCGAGGCGGACGGCGGCAAGCTGTACAACTCGGTAGCCCTGTTCGAGCCTGGCAAGGAGCCGCGGTACTACCGCAAGACCCACCTTCCCGAACTCGGCTACGACAAATTCGCAACGACCGGCGACGCGCTCGAGAACTTCGACACGGCAAAGGCCAGGATCGGAGTCATCATCTGCTTCGACCAGCGCTTCCCCGAGCCCGCGCGCGTGCTCGCCCTTGACGGCGCCGACGTGATCCTGCTTCCCACGAACTGGCCGGAGGGCGCCGAGAACTCCGCGGAGATCATGTGCATAGCCCGCGCGGCGGAGAACCGGGTCTGGTTCGTGACCGCGAACCGGGTGGGCACCGAGAACGGATTCCGGTTCATCGGGCGGAGCAAGATCATCTCGCCGACGGGAAAGGTGTTGGCCGCGGCCGGCACGGAGGCGGAAACCCTGGTCGCCGACATCGACCTCGCCGAGGCGCGGCTTAAGCGAACGGTGAACGTCCCCGGCAAGTACGAGATGGAAGTGTTCAAGCCGAGGCGGCCTGAGCTGTATAAGAAGTTGGTGGAGTAGGAACTCGGTTGCACATAAAACGCGTAGTGTGCAAAAATGTCAGCCGTGGCACTTGCGCAAGAGCGAAACACCCGTGACCTGATCCTTGACGCGATGGACGGGCTCATGGCCCGCTACGGATTCCGGAAGACCACCGTCGATGACGTTGCCCGCGAGGCTCGCGTCTCCCGCCGCACCATCTACACCTACTTCTCCTCGAAGGAGGAGCTGGGGCTTGCCTCCATCGAGCGCGTGGTGCAGGGCGCGCAAGCGCTGATGGAGCAAGAGTTGGCCAAGCCCGACACGGCGGAAGCGCGACTGCGCCGAATGTTGACGGCGCGCGTAATGGCCCGGGTCGAAGCGGTGCAGGAGTACCACGTGAGCCTCGACGAGCTTTTCGAGGCGGTGCGCCCCGAATACATGTCGCGGCGTGCCTATTTCTTCGAGCGCGAGCGCGCGCTGATCATGTCCGCGCTCGAAATGGGGGTCGAGGAGGGCGCCTTCGAGGTTCGAAACGTCCAGTCGATCGCCTCGAGCCTGCTCCTCGCCACCAACGCCTTTCTTCCCTACAGCCTCAGCGTGCGCGAGCTTGGAACCCAAGCCACGATCCGTGCCCGCCTCGAGGCGATGATCGACCTTCTCATGCGCGGCCTCAAGCCGGCCACTTAACCCAAAGCAACCATGACCACCCTCCTACTCCTTCTCGCAACCGC
>DATGIR010000442.1:0-4697 GCA_035295605.1 Fimbriimonadaceae bacterium
CCGTAACGAACACCCGCGCCTTGAACGGAATGAACGTCGTCGCCTCCGAGAGGATCGCGATCCGATTCCGCAGCCCGACGTAGTTGGTGCAGTAGCGCCCTTCCTGCCCGAACGTCGCCCAGATCCGTTGGTTGTTCCGTCGCTCCGCGTTGCCGTAATCGAAGAGCGGCAAGTGGTCCTCGCTCGCCATCCGCTTCCGCACGTTCGGAATGATCTCGTCGCGCGCCAGCTTCAAGATCCCCGGCGCCGTGTTCGGGTTCAGCGGCGGCGAGTACGTCAGCTCGTAGCCGTGGCGCGTCCCGTCCGTCGTGTGCAGATCCATCATCACGTCGGGATCCCAGGTCGTGTATACGTGCGCCAGCACCGCCGACATCTCCGGCGACTCCGCCTTGAGCGCATCCCGGTTGAGGTCCAGCCCGGCCCCGTTCGGCCGCAGGCCGACCATCGCGGGACCGTCCTGCTCCGGGCGGTTCTCCTCGACCGGCCCGAAGGCTTCATTCCCGTCGATGTTGTAGATCGGCGTGACCAGCAGCACGACCTTTCCCAGCAGCCCCTTCGGCCCCGCTTGGCACAGCCGGCGAAGCACGATCAGCGCCGCCTCCTTGCCCTCCACTTCGCCGGCGTGGATATTGGCCTGGACGTAGACGATCGGCTTGCCGAGCCTGCGCGCTTCCGCGGGCGAGGCTACTGGCGGGAAGCTGGCGATGGCGAGCGGAATCTCGCGACCCTTCACGCTCTTGCCGATCATCTCGATCGACACCGGTGCCCCTGCTGCCTGCAGGTCGTGAAGGAACTTCACCACGTCCTCGTAGTGAGAGGTCTCGCCGTAGTTGCTCCGCTCGGCGCGGGTCTGCGGCCAAGTCTGGGCATCGACTGCCGAACCGAGAAGGACGAGGGCCGGGAGACCTAGCGTTCGCAACAGCCGCATGGCGCATAGTAGCTCAACGGGAGCGGAGACCCGATGAGCCAACGATGCGACTGAAGCGCCAGGACCGAATTGCCCTAACCATCTTTTGCTTCCTTTTGGTCGCGTTCGCCGCGTCGGTTGCCGCGATTACTAATCGAGTCGAGCTAGGTCTAAGCGTTCTCGGGCTCCTGTTCGTCGGGATTCCGCTCGGGCTGGCGCTTCTCCTCGTACTCCAACTCGCGCTCGTGTTCATCCACGAACTTGGACATATGGCTTGCGGGTGGTTGGTCGGAATGCGGCTCTTCTATCTGAGGCTGGGAGCATTCGCCGTCTACTTGACGCCCGGTCAGACGCGAATCCGGCGGGTGGCCCCGTACTCATCGCTTAGTGGAGCCTGCGGCATGGTCCCAAGAAGCGGCGAGCTTCGCGTGCGGGACTTGGCAATCCTCGTCGCCGGCGGCCAGATCGCAACGTTTGTATTGGCGGCGGCGATTCTCCTTTTCGATCGTGCGGTTGGCCTTCGGCCAGGTCTGGAACTATCGACGATCTCCCCGCTTCAGGCTCTGGCGCTCTACGAGTCATTCTTTGTACTTGCGCTCGTGATCGGGAGCGTCGTGCCCATGCGAATTCGCGGGCAGCGGACGGACATGTCCTACCTTCTCGCGCTCAGCCGTCGTGACAGCGCACAAGAAGCAGTTCGTGCCTTCACGCTAAGCTCATGGATCCAGTCGGGCCAACGCGCCAGGGACTGGCCGGTGGAGCTTCTGGCCGCCGTCGAACGCGACGCCAAGGGCGACTCTGAGGCCGCGCTGAGCAAGCTGTTCCGGTACTACGCTGAGTGGGATGCGGGGAATCGCGAGCGAGCACTCGAGCTGATTTCGGC
Organism: Fimbriimonadaceae bacterium; assembly: GCA_035295605.1. GTDB lineage: Bacteria > Armatimonadota > Fimbriimonadia > Fimbriimonadales > Fimbriimonadaceae > DAIDHV01. The sequence goes on from DATGIR010000442.1 coordinate 1,791, forward strand.
CTCAGCTGCCGCCTCAGGCAAGCGCTTCGAGCAGGAGGTCGTTCGGCGGTTGGTCTTCTACGAGCATGCTTATGCCCTTGCCCTCGTTCGGGGAGATGCGGTGGCGGCTACGCAGGAGCTGGCACGCGGCGACGCCGTCGACGTAGGGCCGTTGAAAGCTCAACGGGACCGAGCCGCGGCCGCCGTCGCATTGGCTGAAGGGTGCGCAAACGAGGCGGCGCGGCTTGCGGAGGAGGCAATCACCGAACTCAGGCGAACTCATCGCGTGATCGCACCAAACGTTCAGGCCGAAATCGAATTGAACGAGGAGCTCATATCGAGGGCGGCGCAAGCTCCGGCTTAAACGCCCTTCTTGCGAATTCGGTTTTTGTTCGACTTCTTCGCCTCGAGCTTCGGCACCAGGTACGGCACCTCGGTGGGGGTCGCAGACGTGTCGTGAAGCTTCTCGAGGGCGGCCTTTATCTGCTTCTTTGACGGGCGGTTCATGACTCACCCTACCCGGAGGGCGTGCGCCTTGGCCGGGGAACCAGCTCGCCGCCGCAATTTGGGCACACCCGCGCCATCTCCTGCGCGCACGCCGTACAGAACGTGCACTCGTACGAGCAGATCATCGCCTCCCCTTCCGTGGGCAACGGCGAGCCGCACTTCTCGCACGCCGGCTTCATCTCCAACATCGCGGACAGTCTACGCCGCCAGCGGCAGCAGCACCGTGAACGTTGTCCCGCGCCCGACCTTGCTGATCACCGAGATCTGGCCGCCGTGCGCCCGCACCACGCCCTTGCAGATCGCCAAGCCCAACCCGGTTCCCCCCGTCTCCGAGGCCCGCGACTTGTCGATCCGGTAGAAGCGCTCGAACAGGTGCTCCAGGTGCTCGGGGGGAATCCCGGGCCCCGCATCTTTGACGCTCACCGAGGCGAACTCGCCCCGCCGGGCAACCTCGACGCTCACCGGGGCCGACTCCGGCGAGTGGCGCATCGCGTTGTCGATCAGGTTCACGAACACCCGCGCCAGGTCGTCGGGCGAACCCTCGATCACCACGTCGTCCGGCGGCATCGTGCTGGTGACCCGCTCATCGGTTCCCGGAACCTGCTGAACGGCCTCGGTCAGGATCTCGTTGAGGCCGCACCGCTCGAACCTTCTCGCCAGGTGTCCCGCGTCGGCGCGGGCAAGCAGCAGCAGGTCCCCCACCAGCTTGTTCATCCGCCCCGCCGCCTCGTCGATCTGTTGGACTGCCTCGCGGTAGTCCGCCTTCGAGGCGTCCATGTTCAACACCAGTCCCGTGTTCGCCTTGATCACCGCCAGGGGTGTCTTCAGCTCATGAGAGGCGTCTGCCGTGAACCGCCGCTGCTGGGCGATCGCCTCCTCGAGCTGCCGAAGGGTCTCCTGCTCCTGCTCGAACGCGAGCTCCAACCGCCCGAGCATCGCGTTGAGCGTCGTCGCAAGCGCCGCGAACTCGTCTTCACCCGTCTCCGGCAGCCGGTCCGAAAGGTTGTGCGCGCTGACCGCCTCCGCCTTCTCGCGCATCTCGCGCAGCGGCCGAATCAGGCGGCCGACCAGGAAGAGGCCGGCAACCCCGGAAAGCAGGACCCCGAGCGGAATGACGATGACGAGCAGCACCGTGCGGAGGGTTCTCAGCGAGCCGAGGATATCGCCGACGTCGTAGGGTATCTGCACCACCCCGGCGATCCGGCCCTGATCGAATTGCGGGCGCGTGTATAGGCGTACCGGTGAGTCGTCGATCGTCACGTCCGAGTAGCCCGACCAGCGGCCCATCGCTTGCTCGACCGCGTTCGCGTCGTACGGCTTGTCGTGGCCAAGATCCAGGTTGCCGCCCGGACCCACGCGCAGAATGACCGGCTTGAGCCCCTGCGCCGAGCTCCGCGGATGCGGCGGAGAGTTGCCCAGCAGCCCGAGGAATCCATCCGGAGGCGGCCTTGGTGGGCCGTGCGGCGGACCACCCCGGGGTTCGGCCATCCCGTCCGCGTCATGCTTCAGCTTGTGGTCCACCGAGGCGAGCATCGTCCGCTCCGCGCCGAAGTACACGACGAAGCCGAGCAGGGCGAGAACCGCCCCCATGACGAGCATCGTCATGAGCGTGAGCTTCGCTCGTACCGACTTCAAGAGTGCTCGCGCCAAGAGCTAGCCGGCCTCCCGCCGGAGCACATACCCAAATCCGACCGCGGTGTGGATCAGCTTCGTTCCGAACGGCGCGTCGACCTTCTTTCGCAGCGTTCCGATGAAGACGTCGACGGTGTTCGAGAACGCCTCTTCGTCGCTCCACACCCGGCTCTGGATCACCTCGCGGCTCAGGACGCGTCCCTCGTTCGCCGCCAAGGCTTCCAGCAGGTCGTACTCGCGCCGGGTCAGATGGATCTCTTGCCCGCCTCGCGTCACCTTTCGCGCTTCGCGCTCGATGACCAGATCGGCGATGCGGATCACGTCGCCCTTATGGACCTTGTCACGCCGCAGCAAGGCGTTGACCCGGGCGACCAGTTCGGTCGTCTCGAACGGCTTGGGCAGGTAGTCGTCCGCCCCAAGGTTGAGCCCCTTCACCCGGTCGCCCACCTCGTCCATCGCGGTCAGCATGAGCACCGGCGTGTTCACCTGCGCCGCCCGCAGCCCGGCGAGCACGTCCCAGCCGTTCTTGTTCGGCAGCAGCACGTCCAGGATGATCACGTCGAAATCGCCGGTCTTGGCGGCGGCGAACCCCTTCTCCCCGTCCGTGGTCCACAAGGGGTTCCAGCCGGACTGCTTCAGCAGGCGCGTCACCGCCAGCGCCAGCGGCCTTTCGTCTTCAACTAAAAGAATGTTCATCGGTTCCTCTCGGTGCGAGGCCGTTCCTAGTAATTCTGGTTCAAATCGTTCAAAGGTTCCAATTTTTTGGCACGGAATCGGGCGGCCGCCGCC
>DATGIR010000443.1:0-7520 GCA_035295605.1 Fimbriimonadaceae bacterium
CATCAACTTCGCCAACGGCCGCGCCCTCGTTCGCGTCCGGTATGCGCCGAGCGACGCCAACGTCTTTGCCGCCTCGCCGACCGGCGCCTTGCCCGCTCCCGGGCGAGCCCGCAGCTTCGTGATCATCGAGAGCATCGGCCGGCAGGGCGTGGTCAACCCGAACGACCCGACCACCCTCACCGCCGCCCCCGCGCAGTTCCAGGGCTTCGGCAATTCGGCCGCCCTTCAGGCCGGGCTCGGCCAGCTCGCCGATACCGAGAAGAGCTTCCCGACCTCCCAGAAGCAGGTGGGCTTCGCCTCGATCGGGATTATCGACAACGCCCTCTTCGTGACCAACAAGGACCGCACGAGCCGGCCGGCCTGGCTCGGCACCCCGGTCGAGAACGGCGCCACGAGCGTCACCTTGGTCGGCCCGACCTACCAAACTTTCCCGGTCGTCCCCGCCGTCCAGTTCGGCGGTCCGGAGACGATGTTCAACTTCACCTCGCCGCCCACCCCCGCTCCGAACATTCCCGGCGGCGGCGGAGTCCGGGTCAACGGCGACGTCTCCCTCTCCGGCGAGCTCGACGCGTTCCTTAATTACACCACCGGCGATTCTTGGGACATCAGCGGCCAGGTAATGGCGGCCGACGGCAACTCGGTGCTGAACATTTCGCGAGCCGAATACGAGCCGACCCGGCCCGGCTATCCGGCCGCGTGGTACGGCAGCCTTCCCGCGGTGCAGGCGCCCGGTTTCGTCGACGTGCTGAACGCTGCCGCCCTCAATAGCCGCGCCACCTTCGTTACCGACGGCGAAGTCTTCCGCGACGGCACCCCCGGCGTCGACCCGGGTGGCTATCGCCGCGGCGTGAACTACCTCGAGCCCCCGTCGATGGAGCAGCGCGATCCCGCCACCGGCGCGATGCGCTACCAGACGATCACGCGCGAAAGCGGAACCTTCATCGGCACCGGCAACAGCGGCCGCTTCGGCCACGGCGCCGGAGTCTACGTGGACAATCTCGAGGACTTCCAGATTCCCCGCGACGACGTGACCCGCGCCGCGGTCGGCAGCCAGGAGTCGCTCATCTACGACTGGCTGAACCCGAACAACGGCCAGCCGAACTCGGGCTGGGTCAGCGGTCCGTTCTATGCACCGTACGGCTCGTACGTGAAGCTTCTTGCCGACGGCTTCATCATCACCCGCGACTCGCCGAAAGGCAACCAGGATCACGCCTTCTGGCATGACCCAGCCGGCACGAAGACCAGCACCAGCGCGCTGCGATTCCGCGTCGGCCGCGGAAACGACGGGCAGGTTCACATCGTCAACGGCCTGACCCCGGGCATCGCCAACATCAATGGCACCCTGATCGCCAACGACTACGATCACGGCCCCGCCTTCAACGGCGTGCTCTTCTTCGAGGGCAACGTCCGCGTTCGCGGCGTGATCCCGACCGACGTGCAGCTCACGCTGGTCTCCGGCGCGACGATCTACATCGAAGGCAGTATCGTCCGAGGCGTTGTCGGCAACGACGTCAGCGCCGCCACGGGAACCGTAAACGGGCAGCTCATCGGCCGCCCGTCCCAGGCCTCGCTCATGCTGATGGCACGCGACTACGTGACCCTCAACACCACCCAGTTCTTCGGCCCGGCCGACGGGGTCGGCACGAGCACGAACGTGACGTACCCGCGGAACGTCCCGACGCCGGACGGCGTCTACCCGGCCGAAATCCCGGGCGTCGGCGACACCCTCAACCTCGAGCACGAGTTCCTTCTGAACCCGGACGCGGGCGGGGCGACGAACCCGTTCAACCCGCAATCTTGGCAGCCGTACGACGGCCACTACGTCGACACCCTCGGCGCTCCGCTTCCGACGGTGATGCTGCTCAGCCAGGCCGGCGATATCGGAAACGCCCAGGAAGCGTTCCTCTCGCTGAACATCAACACCGGCCTTTCGACCTCGCCGTTCCTGTTCAACCTGAGCCAGTACAACGGCGCGAGCGCGGTGCTCCCGCCCGGCTACACCGAGCCGGGCTATACGAATGCCGGTTGGGCGGCGTACTACGGCGTCGGCTTCGAGCCTTGGCAACGCTTCCCGCAGTTCCAGACCGCGGGCTACCAGCTTGCCGACAATGCCGACTTCCTCTTCTCGGCAGCGAACATGATTCTGACCGGTCAGAGCACCAACCTGAGCGGCACCTACTCCTTCCTCGAGGAGGCGACCAACGACCTGACGCTCCGGCTATCGAGCATCGGCGCCCCGAGCGTGGCGCCCGAAATGCTCGCACAGGCGGCGATCGTGCCGTGCGACATCCGGATCGAGGCGGCGATGTTCGCCGAAGAGGGAAGCTTCTTCGTCATCCCGGGCAACTGGTTCAATCCGAACTCGCTCGACACTCGGATCAACTGGCTCAATAAGGTTCAGGAGAACATCAACAGCGGCTTCACGATGGTTCAGGCCCAGGCCGCCGCCGACACCTACCGGATCAACTCGTTCGGCAGCTTCCCGGAGGCGCCGTTCTACGGCGAGCCGATCGACTGCAAGATCACGATCATCGGCGCCGTCAGCGAGAACATGACGCCGACCGCGAGCCAGCAGGCCGAATACCTGCGCAAGTGGGGTTGGATCCCGCTCCAGCAGGGATCGCCCAGCTCCAACATCACGATTCCGGCAAGCCATCAGGTGAACGCCAAGAACGGCTATGCCCCCAATCTGACGATCATCTACGACCCGATTCTCGGAACCGGTCGCGTCCAGGGGTTTGCGCCGAACAATAACCCCGCGACTGACCCGTACCTGCGAAGCGACGCCTACGGGCGCCCCCTCGCACCCATGCCACGGCTGCCCGTGAGCCCGGCTCTCGCGTACTTCGGAGAACAAAGCTAAGCCATGCGACACACCTTCGTTTCGCGACATCTGGTCCGCACCGCGCTCGCCGCGGTTGCGGGCGTTTTGGCTGCAGGCGCCTACGCCGGCCCCATCAACTACGCGACCCACTCGGTCGGTATCCGCGCGGGAATCGCGATCACCGATGCGAACCAGGTGAACGGCTTCTCGGCGAACTCGGCGCCGTTCGTTTGGTACAACGTCGACAAGAACAAGGTCGTCAAGCCGGCCGGCTGGAACTTCTACAATCCGCATCCGCCGTCGACGGTCACCCTTGCGATGGCCAACCGATGGACGCCGGGCACGGGAATCTCGCCCGCCGGGGCGACCCCGCCCTTCGCGGTCGGTTCACCGCTGAACAAGGCGACCGCCCCCTATTGGGAAGTTCCGCTCGCACTGACCACCGACGTCTCCATCAACGACTACGACGTGCTTCTGCTCCCGGTCTACAACACCGGTTTCGGCGGCGCCACCAACCTGCTCTCGCTCAATTCGGCCGAGCGTGCGCGGCTTCAGCGCTTTATGGATCACGGCGGCGTGCTCTGGATCGACGTCCAGGACGGCGTCACCACCGACGACGCCAACGGCGCCCCCCTCTCGTTCTCGATTCCGAACGCGACCAATAAGCTCGCCTCGGTCGTGAACGCGACGAGCCAGATCTTCACCTATCCGTACACTCTCAACTCGCTTCCGGAGTCGACCTATAACAGCAGCCTCGGCGCGGTCGACCTCTTCGGCGACGGCTTCGGCGCGCTTCAGCCCCTTCTCGGCTCGGTTCAGCTCGAGTTCGGCCAGTGCGTGACCTGCGCGTGGGACGGCGCCGGCGGCAATCCGACCGTCGTGACCTCGCGCGTTGGCAACGGCGCCTTGGTGATCACCGCGCGCCGGGTGGCAAGCTTCATCAACCAGGTTCAGGTCAACGGGGTCGGCATTTACGATCCCAACCAGGGTTTCTCCGCCCTCGACGGCATTCCCGATGCAAACGCCAACCAGGCGGCAAGGTTTGCGATCAACGCAGTGACCCTCCTCAACGGCTCGTGGCAGGACGCTCAGGGCAGCCGCAAGAGCGGTTCGAGCCCGATCGACATCGGCGCTCCCCTCCTGAGCGAGTGGAAGGATGAGACCAACGGCGGCTCGGCCCCGACCGCGACCCCCATTACCTACAAGGGGCTCGTTATCGTCGCCGGCCAGAACCGCCTCTACGCCTACAACGCGGTGCCCGGCGCCGACCTCGACTTCGACGGCAACCCGGACGACGGAATCCCGGACTTCGGCCTCGGCAAGAACCGCGACCTGGTTTGGCAGAGCGTTCCCCTGAACGGACCGCTTTCCGCCCCCGCCGCGATCGAGATTCCGGGAGGGACGCCTGGCGACGTGATCGCAGTGGTCGACCACAACGGCAACCTGCAAACCTTCAACGCCTTCCCGATCGTGGGCGGCTCCTTCCCGACCAACATCGACAACCCGATCGTCAAGACTTACGCCCCGCCGATTGCCGGGACTCTGACGCTGGCCGGGAACCAGCCGTCCTTCGGACCGACCGTTCACGACGGGCTCATCTACGTCACCGACAACGTCCAACCCATCCTCGGGGGCTCTGCCACCCGGATTTGGGTCGTCGATCCCCTCAAGCAGGACTACGTCGGCGGCGCCGCCCATCCCTGGCTCATCGGCGGCGGTAACACGAATGCGTTGCCCGGATCATCGGCGGCGGTAACGATCGGCTACATCCCGATCGCCGACAACTCGGGCGGCACGGACCGGATCGTCTACTTGCCGACGGTGGGCTCCGGCGCCGGCGGCAACCAGAACTGCGGCATCACCAGCCTCTGGGCAGGGACCAAGGGCGAGCGCCATGCCGTGGACGTCATCACGAATCCAGGGTTCATCACCGTGAATACTCGCGCTCAGGCGTCGGGGCGGCCAATGTACATGCCGGGCGTCGTGGGGCAGCCGTACTCACCGACCCTACCGGACATGCATGCGATCCACCTCACCTTGCTGAACGGCAATGGGGATTCGCTCACCCCGGCTCAAACCGCCAGCATCCTGACCGGCCAATACCAGGTCACGGGTGGGGCACTTTCGTTCAATGAGACGGCAGGCGCACCGGGCTTCATCACCGCCTACAACGTCACCGCCGTGTCGATCGACTACTCGCTCGACTGGGATAACAACAATCCGCAAAATAGCCAAATCATCCGCGGCAGCGTGCAGCTGCCCGACAACGGCTCCCACGAGAAGCAGATCATCGGCAACCTCGCCCTCTCGCCGGCGGGAACGATCTATGCGGTCGAAGCCAACCCCACCGACGGCTTGGACGACGGAATGTTCTTCGCGCTCCGCGAGCAGGGCCAGGGCGGCTTCACGGTTCTGACCCGATTCGACCTCTACGGAAACTTCACGCTCTCGACCCCGGGGGCTACGGCGGTCACGAACACTACCGTCCCCGCCACGTTCGAGGATAACGACGCGACCCAGACCCTTCCCGGCGCCAACGCCTTCATCTCGGGTCCGTTCAAGGACCTCGTCTTCGAGAGCGGCCCCGCCGTGGTCGACGGCCGCGTGTTCGTCAAGGTTCGCGGCTACAAGAAGGCGGGTCTCGGCTTCATGGTGCCTTGCATGCTGCTTCTGTGCTTCAACGCGGAGCCGCAGCTGCCGAACTTTACGGTTCCGGTGCTTCAGCCGAACTTCACGATCTTCCAGCCCGACCCGAACCGGTCGGTCGACCCGACCCAGCCGGACATGTTCACCCAGTTCCAGGCCAATCAGGTGACGTATACGCAGGGCATCGATCACGCGAGCATCACCATGGACTCGCTATCGTCGAGCACCCGGTCGAACCTCGCCTCCACGCTGAGCGAGAGCCTGCCGATCATCATCCGTCAGCCGGGCCAGCCCGATCTGACGATCGATCCCTCCACCGTCGGCACCTGGAGCCCGCTCCAGTGGTACACGGTGTTCTATGGCCTCGATCCCGGCATGCCCTCGGGCGCGGCCGGAAGCCCGCCGTGGCAAACCGGCCCGCCGGTGGTGACCGGCAACACGGTCTTCGCCGCCGCCAACAGCGTGATCCCCTATGTGTTCCAGGGCATCAACCCGGTCGGCCAGAACCCGGTCGGCATGCTCGTCGGTTACAACGCCGGCCTGCCCGGCTCCAGCGATGCGTTCGCTGTGCAGAACAAGGCTCGGCCCTACTTCACCCAAATCGCTCAGATTCAGACGGGCGCCGGTTTCACCGCGAACCCGGACCTCGAGTGGCCCCAGAACTCGAACGCCCGGAGCTTCGCCGAGTACCTGCAGCGGCTGTATCAGACGGTGCTCGACGGCCCGAACCTGAACAACCACCCGACCTGCTACGGCATCGCCGCCGGCCAGGGCGGGCTGTTCGCCTACAGCGACATGGGCGTCTACGGCTTCAAGCGGGCCAACTTCACCGTCGCCGACGAGAACCGGCTCGCCGCTTTCGATCCGGGCGGCAATGCGCTCTGGACGAGCGACACCTCGACGATCTACGGCGTGGGGGTGGCCAGCGTGGCCGGACAAACCAACCCCGCGATCGTCCACCCGCTCGTTCGCCCGACCCGGGCCTACCCGATCGGCGCGACCGACTACCTCGTGGTCGATCCCGGCTCGAACCGCCTGGCTCGAATCGATCAGGGGGGCCGCGAAATCCGCTCGATCGACGGCTTCGTGGTCGATCCCAACTTCCAGCCCGACGGCTACGTCACCGGCGAGCCCCTCACCTTCAACCAGCCGCAGGACGTGCTCACGTTCGGCGACTACCAGGTGAACTCCTCGCCGTTCACGGGCGCGCTCCCGCTCGAGTATTGGCGCCACTACGTGGTTGCCGACACCGGCAATAAGCGAATCGTCGAACTCGTCGACCGGTACGCGGTCGACCCGACGTCCCGCCAGCCCACCACGCCGATCGCGTTGGGCGAGCTGTTCTATCACAGCCCGGCCGACCTGAACAACAAGAAGGGCTACGACTTCAACTCGGTGGCCCGGATCCTCCAGCCGGGTACCGGCACCGCCGCCGTGCCCGCGCAATACATCTACGCGGCTTCGATAGGCTCGACCCAGCCCAGCCGGGTCGGCCTCGGCCTCGACGCTCCCGTTCAGGACGTGATTCCGATCGCGACGTCCGCGCCCTTCCAGGCGCGCGACGCCCGGAACGGCAACGGCGGAATCATCGTCTTCAACGGCGCCTCGACCGAGGTCATCAGCCAGGTGGCGATCCCGCAGATCGGCGCCGGCGTCCTCTGGAACCCGGTTCTCGGAGTCTTCAACCCGAACCCGATCCCGGCCCACTACAAGACGCTCGGCGGGCTGAGCTCGGTGACGATGTCGTACGTCTTCCCGGATACGGCGGGCTCGCAATCCACCTTGACGATCATGTTCACCGACTCCACCGGTGTCTATGAGATCCACAAGGCGGCGAACCCGATCATCGGCGGCACGGTGCCGCCGGTCGAGTGGGTGGTCGACTGGATGATGCCGACCGAAATCTACACGCAGCTCCGGCGCGATCCCGCGACGAATCTGCCCAACCAAAACCTGTTCCTCAATGCTTCGGAGCTCAAGGCGACCTACGCCCGGCGAACCGCGGCGGGAACGGTGTTGATGGTCAACAACTACTTCGGGGTGAATCAGG
>DATGIR010000444.1:0-5517 GCA_035295605.1 Fimbriimonadaceae bacterium
CTCCCCGCGAGCCGCTCCTTCGCCTCGATCTGGCTTCAGAACCCTGGCCCCAAGCCGGTCGTCATCTCCTCCGCCAACGGCAACATGTTCAAAAACGGGGGCACGGAAACCTGCGTCGCCCGCGCCTTCCGGCTCATCACCGAGGGCTCGGACGTGCTCGACGCCGTGATCGCCGGCGTCAACCTGAACGAGCTCGATCCCGCCGACGCGTCGGTCGGCTACGGCGGGCTGCCGAACGCCGAGGGCGTGGTGCAGCTGGACTCCTGCTGCATGCATGGGCCGAAGAAGTGGGCCGGCGGGGTCGCCGCCATCGAAGGCGTGAAGGCACCCAGCCTGGTCGCCAAAGCCGTCGCCGAACAAACCGACCACCACCTCATCGTCGGCGAAGGCGCCCAGAAGTTCGCCCGCGCGCTGGGCTTCACCATCGAGGCCGACCTCAACACCGAGCGCTCCCGCCGCGCATGGCAGGAGTGGAAGCGCCGCATCGACCCCGAGCACTACCTCGACCCCGCCAAGCGCGGCGGCGCCGGCGAAGCCGCCGCCCTCCAAATGGTTCGGGAGGGGTGGATCGACCCCGACCACTACTACGGCACCATCAACTGCGACGGGCTCAACTCCAAAGGCGACGTGTGCGGCGTGACCACCACCAGCGGCCTCGCCTTCAAGATTCCCGGGCGGGTGGGCGATTCCCCCATCTTGGGCGCCGGCCTCTACGTGGATAACGCCGTCGGCGCCGCCGGCAGCACCGGCCGCGGCGAGGCCAACCTCTACGGCCTCTGCTCCTTCCTCATCGTCGAGGAGCTCCGCCGGGGCGCCGCCCCCGTCGATGCCGGCCTGGCCGCCCTCAAGCGCGTCGCCGCCAACACCGAGCGCCGCCTTCAGAACGACCAACATCAGCCCAACTTCGGCCTCAACTTCTACGTGCTCGACAAGCAGGGCCGCCACGCCGGGGTCTGCTTCAGCGGGCGCGGCCGCTACGCGGTCTGCGACGAGAAAGGCCCGCGCTTCGAAGAGTGCGCGACACTGTTCTGAGGCGACCTAGGGCAAAGCGGAACTACCCGGGCCTGTCCTGACCTCGGACAGCCACGAACCGAATGCCCGCTACTGGCCGAACCTCACTGCTGCCCGGCTCGGGGTTGTAAAGCACGCAAATCTTGGAGCCGAGTTCGACGTGCTTGAACCCTGGATTGAACGTCACCGTCCGCCGGCTCGGGTTCGCGCCATCGATGTAAATCCCAAGTATGAGTGAGCTATCGCGCGTGCCCGCGCTCTTGGCAGTACGGATCGTTGCGTCGGCGCATTCCCAGCGTGCGAGTGCTCCGAACTCGGTCGAAGCCGTCCAGCGAATGCCAAGCACAGCGCACCCACCCGCAACCAAAACTGCCGCGATGCCAAGGCACCAATAGAGCTCGAAGGTTCGAAGCTCGTCGGATGTAGGCGTGCCGAGAACGTAGTTGCCGAAATCAGAAGGATCGACCGTGACGTCCAACGACGACCCGATCGACGCGGAACGGTACGTGCTCTCGTCCACGCCGGCGGTTCGGTCGGCGCCATACGGATCGTTCGGAATTCTGAGCGAAACGCGATACGAAGTGGACCTTCCCCTGCTTTCGGTTGTTCCGGTTACGGTCGCCGGAACCGATCTGCCCATCCGCACGAGCCGCGCGTAGGCACTCATCTTCTTCACCGCGCTTGTCGCGATCAGGACAACCAGCAGCCCGGTGACCAGCGCCGCCAGAAGCTGAGAGCCTCCGAAGTACCGCGTGAAGATCACGTCACGCGGAGGGGGCGGCAATCCTGAGTCCGACATCGACTTGCTCGATATTGTGCTCAATGCCGCGCGGGCATAATCCATCAATGAAAGTTGCACGGGGAAGCCTCGGGGCTATCGCGATCCTCGCGTCGCTGGCTGCCGGCTGCAAACCGCATCCGAAGGGCTTCGTCGGGGTCTGGGCCATCGACGTCTCCGGAATCCAGTCCGGCAACGCCACTCAGCAGGCCCAGGTTCAGGTGCTCGGCGAATCGACCGCCGAATTCAAGCCGGACGGCTCGTTCGACTCGAATATCATGGGCGTCTCCGTGCAAGGCAAGTACACCGTCCAAGGCAACGTCGCCGACGTGAAGCTCATCGGCACGCCGATAGAGGTGCACCACAAGTGGGAAATGAGCGCCGACGGCAACACTTTGAAGCACATCGGCGGCCTGGCGGACGCCGGCCTGGACTACATCCGCCGCTAAGCTGCGGCGCAAGCCGGCCCCGCCCACCCGGGAGCGGGGCCGAAACGCGCTAGTTGCGCTTGATCGCGATCGTCGAGGCGTCGAACTTCGCCATCGAGTTCGGGACGATCATCGTCGTCTTGTTGTTCTGCTTGGGCGGCGGTGTGTAGTTCGAGAGCACGGTGAAGCCGCTGCTCTTGAGCGAAACGACCGGCTTCGTGATCGGCCACATCGGGCCTTGCAGCCACTCCGCCTTGGCGCCGTGGAACTCGAAGGTGTTGCCCCGCTCCTGCGCATACCGGTTCGTGAGGTCGCTCACCGCACCGAACCACCACGCCGTCCGATGGTCGGTGTTGCAGCTGTTGGCGCACGCGTCGCCCACTATCCAACCCCCGTGCGGAAACCACACGTCGGACCAGCAGTGCCCCGCGTCCTTTCCGAGCCAGGCGCCCACGCAGGTTCGGGAGGGCAGCCCGATGTTCCGCCACACCGCGGTGAGGAACATCGCGTAGCTTCCGCAATCCCCCAAGCCGGTCTGGCACATCGCCGCCGCCGTCTTGGCGCGCTGATCCGGCTTGCCGTTCTCGGGGAACGTGTAGCGGCAGCGGGCGGCCACGGCGATGAACAGCTTCCGCGCCGCATCGTACGGCGTGTAGTGCTTCCGGTAATCCGCCCCGAGGATCTGGTGGACGAAGCCCGTGATCACCGGCCCGCTCGACTCGATCACCGCCTCCGGCGCGGTGAAGTGCTTGAACTCGTTGATTCCCTGCAGGGCGTCGACGTCCGCCCAGGTCACCGTCCGAAGCTTGTCCGGGTTCACCCGCTGGCTGCTGAGCTGGAGCTTGAACTCCTGAATGAACCGCACGGTCTTCTCCGTCAGGTCCCGCCCCACCCAATAGTTGAGCGGGTTGGGCCATGCGCCGTCGTTGTGAACCTCCTCGAGCTGATACGTCTTGCCCGGTCCGAGCGATACCGTCGTCCGGTTGGAGAGCAGCTTCTGCCAGCCGTCCGTGCACGGAATCGAAGTCATGAACACCATGCCGTACGGGTTGGCCCCGTTCTCCACCGTGTACACGTTCTCCTGAACCCCGCTCACCTCGTGCGAGTTGTAGAAGTCGACGAAGTTGTCCGGCGGCGTCGGCTTGAACGTCATCGACTGCGTCTTGGCGTCGGGCTTGCCCGGGTCGATCGTGACGACCGTCTCCACGCTGTCGTCCAGGTCGCCCGGCGCGTTGTACGCCACCGTCTTGGTCCCGTTCGAGAGGTCGGTGACGTGAACGGTGGGATACACCTGAACGCCGTTGACCGTCGGCTTGAAGCCGCCGACGTTGAACTGGATGTCGTAGGGCGCCGTCACCCCGCTCTGGGTGTAGGTCACCGCGATCCGGTACTCCTCGCCCACGTGCGGCGCATACGGGAGCTCGCCCGCGGTGCTGTCGATGCTGGTGTAAACCTTCTGAATGGTAAAGGTGGCCGCCTGCGCGCCGACGGCGCCCAAACAGGCCAGCGAAGCGATGAGGGGAACGTGAAGTCGTCTCATAACGCCATTAAGACGGCGTCCCCGGAACCGCTCCTAACGCCTGCCGGGATTTGTCACAGCCCTCGCGCCATCTTGTTACGGCGCCCCGCCTGACCGTGTAACGCCGGCAAAACTGCCGGCGCCTCCGCCTCGTCTTCCCCGTAGATCTGCCGATAACCTGAGGGTGAGATACGCGTCGGCGTCTGAAGCCGCATCCCGGCCCCGCGAGCTTTTGAAGGTCGCCCTCTTCACCGGCCTCGCGACCGCGCTCATCCTCCTCGCCGCTCTCGAGTTGAGCCGGGTTTCCGATTGGAAACCCGCGCGGCCGGTCTACTCGATCGAAGCCGCCAGCCCGAACCTTTGCTGAAGAAGCTGATGCCGGTTGTGGTCCTCGCAAGGCGCATTTGTGCCTGCGTCATGGAGGCTGGCACAGATGTTGCCGGGTACAACAACTGCCTCCAGATGAGCTACTATCGCACGCCACAAGCTCGAACGATTCGCCCCGAGGTGCTATGAACCCGATTCGCTCCATCGGCAGGTCGGCCGCCGCGAGCATGATCAAACGCAAGCGATTGCGCGAACACATGGTGTTCGTCATCAAGCAACGCCACTACGACGATCTGCAACAGCGTGTCTTGCTTTCCGACGGATTGGCTTGCCCTGTTGAATTCGAGGAGGCGCTCTACTCATTCAGCGAAGTCTTTGTCCGCGAAGAGTACGCCCCTGCACTCGCTAACGCCCCGCTTCCCGGTCGCTGGCTGGATCTGGGCGCGCATGCAGGCTACTTCTCCCTATACCTAGTTTGGAAGCGGTTGCAGGCCGGGCTGACGCCCGGATCCGGTCTTCTAATCGACGCCGACGAGAGAGTTGCCAAGGCGATAGCGACCCTCATTGGGATAAATGAACTAAGCTCCTCTTTGTCCTTTCTTCGCGGGTTGATTTCTGTACCGGATGGAAACGGCGTCTTTGTTCAGCGCAGCGGCATGGAATCCTCGAGCGAGCGGATCGATGCTCAAGGCGGCGACCGAACGTCGGTCAAAATCCTAACCGAGGCAGAGATTCTCGAAGCGCTCGCACCGCCCTACGACCTGATAAAGGTCGACATAGAAGGGGGTGAGTTTGATTTTCTGACCGCATACACCGAGCTGCTGTCACATACAAATAGACTTATTCTCGAGTGGCACTCGTGGCATTGCGGAGGGGGCGGATGGGCCTCGATTGAGGAGCTACTCGGCCAGCGAGGCTTCGACACCATTTTCGTCGTCGCCGGGCCTACACCCGTTGGCGACGATCGGAGCTGTGGGGTTATTGTCGCCCAGAGAACGACAACAGACCAGGTGCGGCGCCCACGAACACAGTAAGACCGGCGCAGGCACGCGAGCATTCGGCCCTCGGGTCGGCCCGGACTTGCTGGGCCCTCGGCCTTATGCTTCAGCCGATTACCTTCGTGAGACCGTCAACTCCCATCCAGGGCTCTTCGTCCGGTGCATGCGGGAAGAGGCGCCGGCTTCCGTTTGAAAGGTGAGCAGGCCGAGGTGACGGCACCCGGCATGTCGGCCGTATTTGCCGTACTTGGCGCACAACTGCCAAGCCTGATAATTTGACTTTGCCCTCTTTCACCAGGTTCGGGGAAGGAGACAGGCATGCATCGCAAACAATTACCCCTGCGCGTGGGCAGCCCACTTTCGCTGCTGGCGCGGATTACTCTGCTATGCACGGCGGTGGCGATCGGCGTATCAGGTTTCGCTTTTTCGTCAATGGCCGGCAGGCATCTGGCGTTC
>DATGIR010000445.1:0-7143 GCA_035295605.1 Fimbriimonadaceae bacterium
CAGGGTGTCGTCTTCGGTAGCCTGCAAAAGCAGTCGATCATCGCCACCAACCGGCTAGTCGCCCGGCTGGACACCTCGGCGGTCGCAACCGTCGGTACCGAGGTGCAGCAGGAGGCCCTCCAAGAGGCGAAGCAACTCGCCACCGTTCTCGGATCTCTCGACCCGAATAACAAGCAACCTTCGGGATACCGGAGCTTTAGCGGGGTCATGAACGACATGTTCAAGACCGCGGTTCCCATCGCCGGCACGATTCTGCCCTTCACGCGAGGGCCGCAGAGTCAGGCGCCGAGCTTCAACAAGATTCTGAGCGGCCTACTCCTGGGTGGGCTGGCCGCCTCACTCAACGAATCCGCTCCCGATCCGGAGATCTACACGGTCTCCAGTGGCGGGACATTCAAACTGACCCCGATTTTCGAGCCTAGCGGCCAGGCGCTGCGGTTCATCTTCGACTACTACAACGAGGTCCCGATTCAGGGAACCGCGTCGGCTTCAACGAGCGTCCTGCCGCGCATCACGCGGGAGAGCATCGTCACGCAGGTGGCCCTCTCGAACCTCGAAGTGGGCCAAGTTGCGTCCTTCGAGGCGACCACCAAGGCGGGCCACAGTACCAAGGCCGGCGGCGTCCCGTTCGTCAAGAATCTGTTTCCGGACATCCCTGTCCTCGGCTACTTCTGGAAAACCTCGGCCAACCCCACGCGGCAATACTCGGTCGTCTTCGCGCAGACCACGATGTATCCGACGATCACCGACATCGTGAATCTGCTCGTCGACAAGACGGTGGACCCCTTCTACGCCGTGCCGCGCCGCTCGATCGGGAGAACCGCGCCGCGTAGCGAGTAACGGACACCTCCCTACTCACGACTCTCCAGCCACAATAGATAGAGAGATGCCTATCGAATGTGACGTCGCCGTCATCGGCGGCGGGCCTGCCGCCGCCACCCTGGGAACCCTCCTCCGCAAGTACGACCCGACCCAAAACGTCGTGATCTTCGAGCGTGAGATCTTCCCCCGCGACCACGTGGGCGAGAGTCAGATTCCGCACCTCATGCCGGTGCTCGACGAGATGGAGGTTTGGGATAAGGTAGAGGCCGCCAACTTTCCGATCAAGATCGGCGGGCTCTACAAGTGGGGCAGCTCGGACGATCTGTGGTCGCTCGACTTCCTGCCGATCGAGAAGTTCCAGAACGAGGAGCGACCGGCCAAGTTCGCCGGCCAGCGGCGTCTGACCGCCTTCCAGGTCGACCGCTCGGTTTACGACAAGATCCTCTTGGACCACGCTCGAGAGGCCGGATGCACCGTCATGGAGGGGGTCAAGGTCACCTCGGTGGGCAAGGACGGGGACCGGGTGACCGGCTTCGAGGTGGCCCCGAGCGAACCGATCGGCGAGCAGCATCTGAAGGGCGAGACCCAGGTCAAGGCGAAGTGGTACATCGACGCCTCGGGTAACTCGGGGCTGCTCCGCCGCGCTATGGGGGTCGATATCGACTCTCCGACCGAGCTGCGCAACATCGCGGTTTACGACTACTGGCAGAACGCCGAATGGGCCGAGCGCATCGGGGTGGGCGGCACCCGGATTCTCACCCTGAGCCTGGAATGCGGCTGGCTGTGGTTCATCCCGCTCGGACCGACCCGCACCTCCATCGGCCTGGTCGTCCCCGCCGACTATGTCAAGAAGGTCGGCAAGCGGCCGGAAGAGCTGTATCACGAGATGGTTCGCGGCGAGCCGACGATCAGCAAGCTTGTCGCCAACGCCACATGCGAGAACATCATCCAGGCCACCAAGGACTGGAGCTTCGTCGCCCACCGGCTTTACGGTGAGAACTGGTTCCTCGCCGGCGACTCGGCCGGCTTCGCCGACCCGATTCTTTCCGCCGGGCTCACGCTGGCTCAAAGCGGCTCGCGCACGCTCGCCTACACCCTCCTCGAAATCAACCGCGGCGAGCTCGACGCGGAGTGGCTGAAGGCGTGCTACCAGAAGCTTCAAACCAGCCGGATTCGCAACCACATCCGGTTCGCCGACTTCTGGTACTCGAGCAACGGCCATTTCTCGGAGCTCAAGGAGTATTGCGCCGAGATCGCGAAGAACGCCGGGGTCAAGGTCACGCCCGCCGAGGCGTTTGTCTGGATGGGTTCGGGCGGCTTCGCCAACGACAATCTGGGTGTGCCCGGCACCGGCACCTACACGATCTCGGCGGTCAAGTACAACATCGTTTCCCTCACCGGCAAGATGCCGAGCTGGGAGATTGCCAAGTACAACGCCTTCAAGCTGGACCTCGACGGCGCCCAGGAAGAGGTGCTCGCCTCGTACCACGCCGGGCGGATCTACAAGGTCAACTGCTTCACCCGGGGGCCGATCGTGCTGCCAGACTACCTCGCCTACGGGGCGATGTACCGGGCGCTGCAAAAGGAGACTCGCCTGGATGCGCTGTTGGAGACCTACGTGTTCGAGGCCCGGAAAGGGGGTCTGCAGATGGATTACGAGGGGGCTTTCCGCAACGGTTTGGAGATTCTTGAAGCGATGCTCGCCGAGGGCTGGATCGTCGGCCGGCACGAGCCGGACGGGCGGTATATCGGCTGCGTGCAGGATCCGCACAGCCCGCATCTGCACGTCGGTTGGGTTAAGGAGGGCGTCGGGTTGACGTCCGTCGACCCGCGGCAGGGGAACAAAGTGGTTCTGGCGTGGGACCAGATGCCACCGGCTGAAGCCGCTGCCACACACGTTTCCGCGTAACACCACGCGTCACACACCTTAGGCGACCCGAACGGATAAAATCCCGCGGTGAGTTCGATTCGGGCGGGCATCGTCGGGTGCGGCAACATCAGCGGCATCTACTTCAAGAACCTCGCCAAGTTCCGGCGGACCACGGTCACCGCCTGCGCGGACATTGACATCGAGCGAGCGAAGAGCGTCGGCGCCGAGCACGGAATCCCGTGGGCCGGCTCCACTGACGTGCTGCTCAAGCGCGACGACGTCGACGTCGTCGTCAACCTCACGATTCCCG
Source organism: Fimbriimonadaceae bacterium (assembly GCA_035295605.1). Taxonomy (GTDB): domain Bacteria; phylum Armatimonadota; class Fimbriimonadia; order Fimbriimonadales; family Fimbriimonadaceae; genus DAIDHV01. The sequence goes on from DATGIR010000445.1 coordinate 3,003, forward strand.
CCGCCCACCACTCGGTCGCCAAGGCCGCCCTGGAAGCCGGCAAGCTCGCGTACAACGAAAAGCCGTTTTCAGTCGAGCGGAAGCAGGGGCAAGAACTGCTTGACCTTGCCAAGAAGCACCACCTCGCCACGGGTTGCGCGCCGGACACGTTTCTCGGTTCCGGCCTGCAGACTTGCCGCAAGCTGATCGACTCGGGCGCGATCGGCGAACCGGTGGCCTTCAACGCCTGGATGCTCAGCCATGGCGCGGACGGCTGGCACCCCAACCCGGCCTTCTTCTACGAGCGGGGCGCGGGACCGCTCTTCGACATGGGGCCGTACTACCTGACCGCTCTCGTATTCCTTCTCGGCCCGGTCGACAGCGCGGTGGCCAAGGCGCGGGCGAGCTTCAAGGAGCGGGTCTTGCGGCACGGCGTCAACAAGGGCTCGACAATCCCCGTCCACACGCCGACCCACATCGCGAGCGCGCTGCAGATGAAGTCCGGCGCCATCGGCCAGCTCAACGTGAGCTTCGACGTGTGGGGCGGCCGGGTGCCGTTCATCGAGATCTACGGCAGCGAGGGCACCCTGAGCGTTCCCGACCCCAACGGCTTCGGCGGGCAGATTCAGATCAAGCGACCCGAGAACAAGGATTGGGAGGAGCTTCCGCTCGAGTACCGGTTCCCGGAGAACTCACGCGGCCTCGGCGTGCTGGACTTGGCGGTCGCGCACAAAGACAAGCGCCCCGCCCGCGCCGGCGGCGAGCTCGCTTTCCATGTGCTGGACGTGATGCACACGATCCTCGAAGCGGCCGAGCAGGAGCGGTCGCTGAAGGTTGCCTCGACCGTCGAGCGGCCCGATCCAATGGCGATAGCCGGTTCGGACGACGACCTCTAAGCGTGCCGGACGAAGAGAAGACCGTCGTCTACGATCCGCTCATCGAACTGATGGCGCGGTTCGAGAACGTCCGCGCGACCGATACCGCCGCGGATCCGTTCGCCGGCCTCTCGGTGGAGGACGTGCTCAAGAAGCACATCGTCGACGGCATCAAGAAGAACCTCGACGCCCACTTGGAGCGGGCGCTCGAGACGTATCCGCCGCTCGACATCGTCAACGAGATCCTCCTCGACGGCATGAAGACTGTCGGCGAGCTTTTCGGAGCGGGAAAGATGCAGCTCCCGTTCGTGCTTCAAAGCGCCGAGGTGATGAAGGCCGCGGTGCGCTACCTCGAGCCGAAGATGGAGAAGAAGGAGGGGGACGAGCGTGGCTCGATCCTTCTCGCGACGGTGGCCGGGGACGTCCACGACATCGGCAAGAACCTCGTCGACATCATCCTCTCCAACAACGGGTACCGGGTGGTCAACATCGGCATCAAGCAGCCGATCAACGCGATTCTGGACGCCGCCGCGGAGCACAAGTGCGAGGTCATCGGCATGAGCGGCCTGCTCGTCAAGAGCACGCTGATCATGAAGGAGAACCTGGAGGAGATGAATGTGCGCGGCCTCTCGCGCTACCCGGTCATCCTCGGCGGGGCCGCCCTTACCCGCGGGTACGTGGAGGAGGACCTCCGCAAGATCTACACCGGGCAGGTGTTCTACGCGCAGGATGCCTTCGAGGGGCTGCGCCTCATGGGCGAGCTGAAGGATTCCAACCCGGCGCCGGCGGTCGCTAGGGACGACGATTTGGACGAGGCCGCCTACCAACGCGTTGCCAGCCACCGCGTCGGGGTGGTCGATGCCGACCTGTATCGCTTCGACGGGACCCTCAGCGACACCGAACCCGCGCCGAACGTCCCCAAGCTGCCGTTCTACGGGGCGCGGAAGGCGCTCAAGTTCGACATCTTCGAGCTCTACAAGTACGTCAATCGGATCGCGTTGTTCAGGGGTCAGTGGCAGTTCAAGCGCGACCCGGAGATGGACAACCTCCAGTTTAACGCCTGGCTGGAAGAGAACGTCGAGCCCATCTTCACCCGATTTCAGCGGGAGCTCGCCTCGGTGCTGCGCCCGGCAGTCAAGTGGGGCTATTTCCCCTGTGCGGCGGAGGGTAACGACCTCATCATCTACGCCGACGACTTTCGAACCGAACGGATGCGCTTCACGTTTCCGCGCCAGCGCGACGGGCGGCGGCTGTGCCTGGCCGACTTCTTCCGCCGGGTTCCTGCGTCGCCGTCACCGGAGACGCTGGACACGGTCGGCTTCCAGATCGTGACGGTGGGCGGGGAAGTGTCGGCCCTGGAGAAGCGGATGTTCGAGGGCGGCGAGTTTCAGAACTACCTCTTCGTGCACGGGATGGGGGTGGAGACGGCGGAGGCGCTGGCTGAGTACTGGCACCGCCAGGTGCGCCTCGAGCTGGGGATTGCCGTTGACGATCCTTCCGACATGCGGCTCCTGTTCAGCGCGAAGTATCGCGGCTCGCGCTACTCGTTCGGCTATCCCGCGTGCCCGAACCTGGAGGATCAGGCGAAGCTGTTCGAGCTCCTGTCCCCGACGGACATCGGGATCGAGCTGACCGACCAGTTCATGCTTTCGCCGGAGCAGTCCACGAGCGCGATCGTCGTCCACCATCCGGCGGCGAAGTACTTCAACGTGCGGTAACTGGGAGCGCGGCCGCCCCTGGGAGCGCGGCCGCCCCTGGGAGCGCGGACGCCCCTGGGAGCGCGGACGTCCTCGTCCGCGTCGCATGCGCGCGCCGGAACCGGGAGCGCGGACGCCCCTGGGAGCGCGGACGTCCTCGTCCGCGTAGCATGCGCCCGCCGGCATGCACCCGGTACAGTCCCGGATGTGGCTGAGCCGCAAGTCTGGGGTCCGAAGCGCTCGGCCGGATACGACGACCGCGTCCGGCGCCTGTTTCCCGGCTACGAGGCGATGCACGCGCGCGTGGTGGCCGAGCTTCGCGCCCGAGCCGAGCCTGGCGCCCGGGTGCTGGTTATCGGCGCCGGCACCGGATACGAGGCGGTCGAGCTGGCGCGGGCCGGTTACCACGTGGTCGCGGTCGACCCGAGCGAGGACATGCTGACCGTCGCTCGGGAGCGCGCGGCGGGGGCGCCCAACTTGGAATTCTTCCGGGGCCGACTGGAGGAGCTTCCGCATCGGAAGCGGTTCGACGCCGCGCTGTGCCTGCTTGTGATGCACTTCCTTCCCGACGACGGCGCGAAGGCGGCGCTGCTGGCAGAGGCGCGTTCCCGGTGCAGCCAGGCTGCGGCGTTGCTTCTCGCCGACCTGGTCGGCGAGCCAGGCACGGCGGGGTTCGAAGCCGCCTTCGAGGCGTGGATGACGCGCTTGGCGACGGTCTCGACCCCGGAGGAGTTGGGACGCGACCGCGAACGGATTCTCGCCGACGTCCACTTCATTTCCGAAGCCCGCGAGCTGGAGTTGCTCCGCTCGAATGGCTGGTCCAATCCGGCGGTGATGTGGCGGAACGAGATGATGGCGCTGTTCGGCGCCGTCGGGTGACGCAGCCGCCGCTAAAAACCTACGGCCTTACGACCCTACGACCTCACGACCCTACAAGCCCTACTTCAAGTGGCTCGCGATCGCTTCCGCCACGCCCGAGGTCGTAGCGGTACCGCCGAGGTCGTAGGTTTTCACGCCTTCTTCCATCGTCTTGCGCAGGGCGCCCTCGATGTCCTTCTTCGCCTGGTGCTCGCCCAGGTGCTCCAGCATCAGCGTCGCCGAGAGCAGCAGCGCGGTCGGATTGACCTTGTTCATGCCGGTGTACTTCGGCGCCGAGCCGTGTACCGCCTCGAACAAGGCGCAATCCTTGCCGAAGTTCGCCCCCGGCGCCACGCCGAGGCCGCCCATCATGCCCGCCGCGAGGTCGGAGATGATGTCGCCGTAGAGGTTAAGGGTCACCAGCATGTCGTAGATCGACCACTTGTTGACGAGCTGCATGCACTGGTTGTCGACGATGTTGTCCCAGCTCTCGATGTCCGGATACTCGGCGGCAACCCGCTGGAAGGTGCGCAGGAAGAGCCCATCCGCCACCTTCATGATGTTCGCCTTGTGCACGCCGACCACCTTCTTGCGGCCGTTCTTGCGGGCGTACTCGAACGCAGCGCGAACGATCCGCTCGCTGCCGAACTCGGAGATCATCTTGACGCTCATCGCCACGTGCTCGGTCGTCATGTATTCGATCTGCGCGTACAGGTCCTCGGTGTTTTCGCG
>DATGIR010000446.1:0-3055 GCA_035295605.1 Fimbriimonadaceae bacterium
GCGGTTGAGTCGGCCGCGCAGAATATCTTTGTCCCAGCCCAGTTGCCTGGCCGCTTCTGCCTGCGTGCGTCCTTCGAGATAGCACAGGATCAACGGCAAACGATATTTCTCCGGTAGATGTTGTAATTCTTCAAGCAGCACTTGGTGAAGTTCCCGCAGCGTCATGTCCAGCATGGGATCGGTCACGGTTCGCTCCTCGGTTCTCTCTTCCGAATTCCGCCGCCGGATGTTCGCGGCCCGTACTTTGAGGGCCAGGTGATAGGCCACGCCGCACAGCCAACTACCGACCGCTTCGGGTTTGCGGACCCGCTCGGCCTTCTGAGCCAACACAAGGAACGTCGCCTGAAACACGTCCTCGGCATCGTGCTGATTGTGCAGCACGCCGCGGCAGACGTTCAGCACCATCGGCCCGTGTCGCCGAACCAACTCCGTGAAGGCGGCCTCATCGCGCTGGCTGAGGAACGCTTCCAGAAGCTCTCGATCCGGCGTTACGCTCTGACTTCGACCCGCCGTTATGCGGCGGAGATGGTGAAGAAGGACGCCGAGTTGTGCGCTGCTCATGGTCATGGCTCCTCTAGATATTCGTTGCATCTCTAGTAGTGAGTCCCTGCTTGCAGGGGGGCGCGCACGTTTTTCCTGAGAAAAATCTGAATCACCGGGATCACTTGCTGCCTTGTTTCACGAGGATGTCGCCCAACTCCTTGACCTCCCCGGCCCGCGCCGACAAGCCCTTGAGCCGATCGCTGGCCGAGAGGCTCACTTTCTTCGCGGGATCGTCGCTCAGGATCAGCTCATGCTTGAGTTCGGGAAGCAGTCCTTCGATGCGGAAACGGCCTTCGCGGTCGGTGCGAACTTCCTTGTCCCAGGGCCGCATACCTGGCTCGGCCAACTCGGGATACCTCAGGCCCACGCGAACATCGGCTAGCGGCTTGCCCCCGCCATCGATCAGCCGCCCCGTTAGGGCGCCCCAGGGTTGCAGGCGCACGTTGAGGGGCTGCTTCTCATCGCTGCGTATGATCACGTGACCGATGAGCTTACGCTCTTTGTGGACGAAAGAGAGAGTACATGGGCTTTTTGGATCGAGTCCGACGGCGACGAACGTCGCCGTCTTCAACGCCTCGTCCTGGGGTTTCGGCGACCGACTGGCCGTGCGGCCGAAGCGCAGGCCGTAAGCGATCGTACCGGTAACCGGCCGGGAGTCGGGGTCGATCAGGCGACCCTGGACCTTGCGACCGGAATCCACGTAAAGATCGAACGTCTGTTCCTTCTCGTTCTCGGCCGGGTCGATGCGCCGATAGCCGTTGAAAAATTCCAGAAATCCGTTGGTTGGATCGCCCTTGATCAAGGGGAAGTGACCTTTCGCCTCGTCGGCTGGGTCGAGTCGTGCCGGAAGGAAGGAGAAGGCTTCGTGATCCCATGCCCCATAGGCGAAGATCGCGCCCGGTCCAGGGTAGACGACGAAGCGGGCATAGTCGTCCTGCTCCGTCGGGTGAACTCGGTAGAATTCACGCGAGTTGATGAGTGTGGGACGCTCGAGAGCCTCGGACCAAAAGGGGTTATCCTTGCCAAGCTCATAGCGAACATCGCCGCGCACCGGCCGGCCTGTCTGTCGATCCACAAGCCGGACACGTATGGGAACACCACGCCGCAGGAACATATCCGCGCTTATCGGCTTCAAACCTTCGCTGTCCGTCACGGTTCGAACCGTTCCGAGATAGCTCTGGCCGTTTGCCGGGAACACCGCCAGCTCGTAATGCCCCGCCTTGGGCAAGCCCAGCAAACGATAACGTCCCCTGTCGTCGGTGACGGCACGAATCGGCCGGCCACCCACATCTTGGCCGTTGCAATAATCGCGCTCATTGCCGTAGATCCAGACGCCGGCCAGCGGCTTGCCGGTGTCTTTGGCCCGTACCGTCCCCTCGATGGGCTTGGTCGGCCCCATCAGGAGATCGACAGTCGCTTGCGCGACCGGCTTGCCGTCTACCAGCGGCCGCGCGGCGACCTCAAAAACCCTGGTTTCGATGGCCGGGCCGCTGACGATCAATTTGGCGAGGCGATTGCGGCCGATGCCGGTCACGCGGAACCGGCCGTCCTTGTCCGTCGTGACGGGCAACGTCAGGCCGGCCCAGGTGTCCTGCCGGAGCGTATCGTAGGGGTCGTTGGGGAGCGTCTTGACGACGCCGAGCCGGACGGTGGCACCGGCGACCGGCCGTCCCTGAAGGTCTCGGACGCGCCCAACGATGGGCACATCATCGCGGACCAGTTGGAGCTTTCGGCCCGGCTCGCCCAGATGAAAAACATGCAGCCAGGCCGGGCCGTAACCCTTGGCGGCGGCGACAAGAACCGCCCGGTTCCACGGCTTGGCCATGCTGGTGGAGAGGGTGTTGGTGATCGCCGACTTGGCCAGGGTGAAACAGAAGCGGCCGTCCGGTCCGGTCGTCCCTCCTCGGTAGGGTTTCGCGTCGTGCATGGCTGAGTCATAGTAAGCGAACCAGCCCCGATCTTCTTGCCACCACATGGTGACCTCCGCCCCGACGAATGGTTTCCCGTCCGGATCGAGCACCCGGCCGCTGACAGCGATGGCGTCGCCCTTGTCTTGCAGGAGGAATTCCGGCTTGGGTTTGGCAGGAATTTCTTTCGATGCCGGCGACGTTTCGGTCGGCTGCCCCGCCGAAGCCGGCGGTACCTGGGCGGCGGGCTGGCGCTGCATCCATACGCCGGCGCTGGCAGTCAGCAGTCCCAGCGTCAGCACCAAGGCCGTGATGATTTTGCCGTGGCTTGCAAACAACGTCCCAGTCGTTCCTTCCACGAGGGCGGCCACGTGTTCGGGCACCAGACCACCACCTCGCGCGACGGCAAATGCCAGCGCCGCCTTCACGGTCGTCTCGACCTGGACAACGGGTAGCGCCGCCGGCGCCGAACCGCTCGTCAGAGCGGACAGGAACAGGCCGGCCGATAGCGCCAATCCTCGGCGAACCAGTCGCGCACGCAGCTGGGCGCGGCCGCGGTTGAGCCGGCCGCGGAGCGCGTCTTTGGCCCAGCCCAGCTGTCGGGC
>DATGIR010000447.1:0-4121 GCA_035295605.1 Fimbriimonadaceae bacterium
GGGCCGCAGCGGCTACCGACAAGCCCGAATCCAGCACCCGACTCACTAACTTGCGACGTGCATCCATCTTGCTCCACTCGTGAAAAGGCACCTGTCAAGAATGTCTTGTCACAACTGTCAAGGATGTCCTGTCATAGAACACCGGGGGGAGCACCCGCCGCGGAGCGCGGGGGAGGAGGGCGCCCTCACCCCGCTTCGCGGTCCTCTCCCACGGGGAGAGGAAAGGGCGTTCGCGGATAATCTGACCCCCAATGAAACACGCGATCCTCGTCGGCGCGGGCGGGATGGGCCGCGCCTGGGCTCGAAACCTGACCTCTGCCGGCATCGGAATCGAAGCCTGGGTCGACGTCCGGCCCGCCGCCGCCGCCGAAGCCGCTGCCGAGCTAGAGCTCACGATCCCCCACACCGGACTGGAACTATCCGAAGCGCTCAAGCTCCCAGGGGTCGACTTCCTGGTCGACGTCACCGTGCCCGAAGCCCACTGCGCGGTGACCCTCGCCGCCCTCGGCGCCGGGCTGCCGGTGCTGGGCGAGAAGCCGATGGCGAGCTCCGTAGAGGAGGGGCGGCGTATGGTCGCCGCCGCCGAGGCCGCGGGGAAGCTCTACATGGTCAGCCAGAGCCGACGCTACGACGGCAACATCGCCGCCCTGCGGCAGCAGGTCCGGGATAGCCTCGGCCAGATCGCCATCCTCAATGCCGACTTCTACCGCGGGCCCCACTTCGGCGGCTTCCGCGACGAGATGCCGAGCCCGCTTCTCCTCGACATGGCGATCCACACCTTCGACCAAGCACGCTTCGTCTCCGGCGAGGACGCGGTCTCGGTTTACGCCGAGGAGTTCAATCCGAGCTGGAGTTGGTACAAGGGCGACGCCTGCACCACGGCCCTGTTTGAGATGACCAACGGCCTAAAGTTCAACTATCGCGGAAGCTGGTGCGCGAACGGCCTGGATACCTCATGGCAAGCGGAATGGCGCGCCCACGGCCCCAACGGCGCCGCCAAATGGGACGGCGAGACCGCTCCGACGGTCGAGCTCGTGGGTGCCGACGGCGCCCGGATGGGCTACACAGCCCAGACCCTCGCCGCGCCGGGCGGCATCGAGGGCTCGCTGGCCGAGTTCCTCCACGCCCTGGAGACGGGCGCCACGCCCAACGGGGAGTGCCACGACAACATCAAGAGCCTGGCGATGGTCTTCGCAGCGTTCGAGTCGGCACGGAAGGGCGTGCGAGTGGCGGTTACCTAGCGCTTGTCAGCCAACAGCGTGGCGCTCTGCACGCCCGCCGTGGCCGTGTCGTACATCACGTCGGTGTAGTAGGCGCCGTCGGCGACGGTGACCGCCTGGGCCGGGAAGAGCGGGGTCGTCGAGCCGGACGCGGTGAAGATCACGCTGAACGTGGTCGCGCCGCCGTCGGCCATCGCGAGGTAGCCGTTACCGTCCACGCCGGCGCCGTTCGCGGCCGCGGGGATCGTCGCATACTTCAGGCCGGCGATCTTCGGCGCCGTCCCGCCAGGAACCGAAGCCGTGCCCGCCGGCAGCACATACACGTCCACCGGACCGGCCGCATTCGCCAGCGCGGCCGCGTCGACGAAGCGGAGGTAGACCGTGCCCGCCGATCCGGCGACCTCGCTGTCGGTCAGCACCACCGTCTCGTAGGTCGCCGAGCCGCCGCAGGCCACCACCGTGTACTTGTTGTTTTGCGCGTATTGCACCGATGCGCCGGCGAACAGGGGGTTGCCGTTGTTGTCCAGTACCGTCGCCGTGCCAAGCGTGTACACGAAGTTCGAGTCCGGAAGCGCGTTGGCCGCGCCCAGAAGCACCTGCGGCGAGGTCGCCAGCAAGTTCGCGCTCAAGTCATGAAACTGCACCGCGACCGACGGGAACCCCTCGATCCCGTTGAACACGCGGACGAAGGGAAAGGTGATCGAGGCGGAGTGCGTGCCTCCACAACCGATGGCGAGCAGGCATGCTGCCGGCGCGAAAAACTTGATGGCTTGCTTCATGTACCTTTGGGTGGCGACACCGGGCGCCGGTGTCCAGAGCGGATTCTAACCTATTGACGCGGCGCTGCGGTTGGAGTTACCTGGATCGGAGCTATGGGTTCGCGATCCACACCACGTGGCCGTCCGCATACGCTACCGCCCTGCCGTCCGGCCCCTCTACGTAGCCGATCGCGGTGGCGGCGGGGTTTCCGAGTTGAGTTACGTTCAACAATCCGGGCGGCGTGTAGTTGAAGCCATCCATGAGATCCTGGTTCTTCAGATAAGGCTCGACCGAGCCGAACATGCCGGCCGGGGGCAGGAAGTCGTCCCAATCGTTCGTGTATATAGCCAAACCGGTCGCACATTGCTTGGCGTTCCTCATCGCCTGCTGCTTGAGCTGATCGAACAGTTCGCGGCGCTGATCGTCGGTGAGTTTGACGATCGGCCGAATCTTCGCAACCAGATTCTCCAGGTAGAAGACCCACTCCCCGTTCGGGGATAACCGCCCTCCCCTTGCGTCGGCGGAGAGAAGCAAGTCTGGATGGAACGTGACCGCGCGACTGCTTAGCCAGAGGTTGCTGACGGGTGTTCGGACCTTGCGCCGCGCCGCTACCGTCTCCTTAGGGCTCAAGACCAACTCCGGCTCCGGTTGCACAGGCGCCCGATAAGCGGTCGCGTTCACGCGACGCATCGACCCGTCGTCGAGGACCTCGCTCAGGGTTTCATCGCCCGAGCCGGATTTCGCATTCGCGTAGTTCGATCCGACGTACCACTTGCCCCCGTCGCTGCTCCACGCGATTCCGTAGGCGTATGCCGCCGAGGTGCGCACGCGCTGCTGAACTCGGGCGTCGGGGCCGATCGTCCAGAAGTTCGCGACGCCGCCGGTTGGGTCGCTCCGACCGTCCGCTGCAGGCGGTTGATCGAGAAACACGGCGACCAAAGACGGCCCAGTCGGGGAGGCGAACAATTGCGGCGCATCCTCGAGGCGGTCCATCCCGGGGACCCAGGCGAAGACGCCGGTGGCGGGGTTAAGCGCCAGCAGCCCGAAAAGCTCGTGCGGTCCTTCGGCGGGCCGCTCTACCCATCGCACCTCGGCGATACACCACGGTGTGCCGTGCAGCCAAGCCATGCCGAACACCTTGACCGAGGGCTCCTCGGTCGACCACAGCCGCCGAACCTGGCGCGACTGGCTTGTCCAGGCCACGATCTCGACCCCTTGCCCGACGGTGTCGGGGTTGGGTTTGAGGCGCAGGTCGAGCTGCTTCGACGGCCGACTGGCGGCGACCAGGAGGTAGGCGCCATCGGCCGACCACGCGCGGTTCTGAACTTCGCCCTCGGCGAGCGTGACGGCAGGCAGGACGACGAAGACGTGCTTGGGCGTTTGGATCCACTCGAGCTTCGCCGCCATCGCGAGCACCGCGAGCCCTGCTAGAAGAAGAAAGGCTAGGGCCCTCCTTCTGGACTCACGACTCACGACTCACCACTCACCACTCACGAATCCCCGATCCCCGATCACGGATTATTCAACCACTTCACGTGCCCGTCCGAGTATGCCACCGCCCGGCCGCCGGGGCCGTCGATGTAGCCGATCATCGTTTCCGCCGGGCTGCCGATGTGCGTCAGGTTCAAGTCTCCCGGCGGCGTATACATGAAGTTGTCGAGGATCGAAAGATCGCCCAGATACGGCTCAAGGACGTCGAGCGAGCCCGCGCCGGGAAGCACGTCGTCCATGTCCATGCCGTACATCAGCAACCCGAGCGCCGCCTGCTTGGCGTCGGTGATCGCCTCCGCTTTCACCGCGTTCATCATCTCCTTCTTCTGGTCTTCGGTCAGCTCCTCGATCGCACGAACTTTGGCGATCCCGCCCTCCACGAAGAAGAGCGCCCGCTCCTTCGGCGCGAGCTCGGCGCGGCCGCCGCTCGGCGTGACGAGGACGTCCGGATGCCACGTCTCGTCCGGGCTGCTCAGCCATACGTTCTTGAAGCCACGCCTGGCCTTGCGCTGCTTGGCGAGCATCGGCTTGTTGTGGAGCAGCAGTTCCGGCTTCCGTGGCGCCGGCTCCGCGTACTCGACCACGTTCACGGTTGTGAGCCGCCCGTCGTCCTCCAGCTTCTGGAAGACGTGCGCCTTGCTCTTGCGGTTC
>DATGIR010000448.1:0-4558 GCA_035295605.1 Fimbriimonadaceae bacterium
TTTCCAGCGCTCGCCGAGGTCGTAGCCGGTGCCCTCGCCCAGCGTGGGTTCAACGCGGTGCTCTGCACGCGCACCGGGAATACCTCCGAATCCGAGTACGTCGAAATGCTCCTCGAGCGACAGGTCTCAGGAATGATCTTCGCCGGCGGGCAGTACGCTGAGGCAGACGCGCCACACGAGCATTATCAGCGCCTTTTGCGACTGCGTCTGCCCGTCGTGCTTGTCAACGCCGCCGCCGAGCATCTCGACTTTCCTCGCGTCTCAACCGATGACGCCGTCGCGATGGAGCAGGCCTATGCGCACCTCGCCTACCTGGGACACGAGCGGATTGGGCTGATCCTTGGGCCACCTGACCACGTCCCGTCGCGCCGCAAACTTGACGCGTTCGAGCGCGTCTCGAAGGCCGCAACGACCCTCGAGTGGGTCGAGCGCACGCGGTTCTCGCTCGAAGGTGGCCACGCAGCCGCAACGAGGCTGATCGCCCGCGGCGTAACGGGGATCATCTGCGCCAGCGATCCCCTGGCGCTTGGCGCGATCCGGGCAGCCCGGAGATCGGGCTTGTCGGTTCCTGACGACCTGTCAGTGATCGGCTATGACGACTCGGCGCTTATGAGCTGCACCTATCCGCCGCTCACGACCGTCCGCCAACCGATCGACGCGATCGGCCGTGCCGCCGTCGAGATGCTCGCCGGCCAGATCGAAGGCTCATCGGTATCGTCCGACGAGCTCTTTTTCGAGCCCGAGGTGGTGGCGCGGGGCTCGACCGCCACCGCGCCCGTCCGCTGAGCGGTTCCCCTCCCAGCCCAGCGCACCAAATCCGACGGATAACGGTCGCTCGACTCTCCGTGCGTATTTTCCTCATTCTTGCATAAAATTGCGGGCTATTATTGACGGCTTGCATCATTTAGTTCGCTCTGTCATGCTGCGCCGTCATGGGGGGCACCGAGGCGTCCGCGACGCCACTCGTGGGCGACGCCGAACGCAAACTCACTTGGTGGCGCGACGCGGTCGTCTACCAGGTGTACGTCCGGAGCTTCGCCGACGCTAACGGCGACGGGATCGGCGACATCGGCGGCGTGAGGGATCGGCTGCCGTACCTCGCAGCCCTCGGAGTCGACGCGCTGTGGTTCAACCCGTGGTATCCATCGCCTCTCGCCGACACGGGCTACGACATAACTGACTACAGGTCGATCGATCCCGCGCTCGGCACACTGTGGCAGGCGGAGCAGTTGATCGCCGAGGCGCGCGAGCTTGGTATCCGCACGATCATCGACATCGTGCCCAACCACGTATCAAGCGAGCATCCTTGGTTCCGGGAGGCACTCGCCTCACCTTCCGGCTCTGCTGCTCGCGAGCGCTTCTGGTTTCGGCCGGGGAAGGGCGGAACGGGCGAGCAGCCGCCCAACGGCTGGCAGTCGAACTTCGGGGGTTCCGCCTGGTCGCGCACCAGCGACGGCGAGTGGTACCTGCATCTTTTCGCTGCGGAGCAGCCGGACCTCAACTGGGAGCACCCCGATGTCTGGGTCGAGCACGAGGATGTCCTGCGCTTCTGGTTCGAACGCGGCGTCGCCGGAGTCCGGATCGACTCGGCAGCCCTGCTCGTCAAGGACTCCAGCCTCTCGGAGCCCCGACCGGATGCCGGACCGGGGGAGCATCCCTTCGTCGACCGCGACGAGCTCCACGAGATCTACCGCAGGTGGCGTTCGATCGCAGACGGCTATGAGGAACCAAGAATCCTCATCGGTGAGGTGTGGCTAGCCGACGCTGACCGGTTTGCGCGCTACCTGCGCCCCGACGAGCTGCATACAGCGTTCAACTTCGACTTCCTCGCTTGCCCCTGGGAGCCCGGTCCGATGCGAGCGTCGATCAACTCGGCGCTGTCGGCCCACGCGCCGGTCAACGCACCTGCAACCTGGGTGCTCTCCAACCACGATGTGACGCGCCCCGTGACGCGATATGGCCGCGCCGACACGTCGTTCTCGTTCCAGAGCAAACGTGAAGGCACGCCGACGGACCTCGATCGCGGTCGTCGGCGCGCGCGTGCCGCTGCGCTCCTCACCATGGCGCTGCCAGGCTCAATGTACATCTACCAGGGGGAGGAACTCGGCCTCCCGGAGGTAGAAGACATCCCGCCGGAGAGGCGCCACGACCCCATGTGGCAACGGTCCGGCGGCGTCGATCCTGGCCGCGACGGCTGTCGGGTGCCGCTGCCGTGGTCCGGCGACCAGCCACCGTACGGCTTCAGCCCCAACAAGGAGGCCAAGCTATGGCTCGAGCAGCCCTTCGACTGGACTCCGCTCTCCGTCGCCGCGCAGGGTGCCGACCCGGACTCGATGCTCATCCTGTATCGGACGGGGCTCCGCCTCCGACGCGGGGCTCCCTGGGGCTCGCATGCCGACCTGCGGTGGCTCACCTACGGTGACGAGGTCATCGCCTTCGCCCGAGGCGATCGTTTTGCATGCATAGTCAACTTCGGTAGCGAGCCGCTCGAGCTACCGCGCGCCGCAACGCGGCTCATCGCGAGCGGCGACATCGTCGATTCCTCGTTGCCACAGGACACGACCGTGTGGCTCCGCCTCTCAACCAACCGGGCCACGTTCGACCCGGAACCGAATCGAACGGACAAGCACCCATAGAGGGAAAGGAGAACACGGCGATGAGATTACACAACAGGCCGATAAAGCCAATCAAGCCGATCAGTCTGCTCGCGGCGATCGGGGCGACGGGCTCGCTCGTCGCTGCCGCATCTTTTGCTTCACCGGCGGCAGCGACGTCCACAGTGAGCATCAGTGTTGCCTCGCTGGTCCCCGGGGCAACCGCGGCAGCCACGGCGGCCTTCGACAAGCAGGTCACCCAGTTCGAGAAGGCCAATCCCGGGATACGCGTCACTTCAGTTCAGTACGACTGGACTGGCCCGACCTTTGCCGCCGAACTCGCGGCGGGGACGTTGCCTACGGTCTTCACTGTCCCGTTCACAGACGGGCGGTCACTCGGTCAGGCGGGTCAACTCGCGGACCTCACGGCGTACGCGGAGCAGTATCCGTGGTTCAAGGAATTCAACCCAGCCGTTATCGCCGAGGGCACAGACTCGAAGGGGCAGATCATCGCGATCCCCGAAGCCGCGTATGCCCAGGGCCTCCAGTACAACCGCCAGCTCTTTGAGGAGGCGGGCCTCAAGCCGAACAAGCCGCCCACCACCTGGGCACAGGTGGAGGCCGACGCAAAGGCGATCGAGAAGGCCGACCCGAACGCAGCCGGCTTCTCCGTCATGGGCGCGAGCGACAACACGGCGGGATGGATCCTCACGACTCTCACCTACGCATTCGGTGGGCGAATGGAGACCGGAGTCGGCGCCAAGGCCAAGGCGACATTCGATAACCCAGGCGCCGTAGCGGCGCTCGACATGATTCACAAGATGCGCTGGGTGGACAACGACATGGGCTCGAACTTCGGTCTGAGTTGGGGCACAAGCAATCAGGCCTTTGCCGCCGGTCAGATCGGAATGTTCGTTAGCGGCTCTGACGTATACACGAACATGGTCCAGGCCTACAACCTCAACCCAGGTATCTACGGCCTGGCCCCGCTCCCTCTCCAAGGCAAGAACGCCGGCGTCCTCGGCGGCGGCACTCTTGCCGCGGTAAAACCGACCGCAACTCCCGCCCAGATCGACGCTGCGATGAAGTGGATCAACTACTACTACATGCAGCCACTTTCGACGAAGTCGGGCGCGATCCGGAATGCAAGGACACTGATCGCCCAAAAGCAGCCAGTCGGCGTGCCGGAGTTTCCGGTGCTCGACCGGCAAGCCTACGAGCTCTCGCAGAGCTGGATCAAGCCTTTCGTCAACGTTCCCGAACGGCAGTTTGCCCCGTTCACGAGCGGAATCCTCAAGGATCCGCTGATTCCGGAGCCCGAGTCAGCTACCCAGGCGATCTACGGTGACCTCGACTCGGTCGTACAATCCGTCCTGACCGACCCCAACGCAGACATTCCGGCACTCCTCCAAGCGGCCAACGCCACGGGACAGGCATCGATCGCCGCTGGGAACGCCTCGTCGTAGCAAGCGTCTGCTCGGACACGGGTGGCCGCGCGTTCAGCCGCGCGGCCACCCGGACGAGCCGTACTATTGAGCCCGAGCATGACGCCGACGGAGTGACGTCACAGGGAGCGACGTTGGCCATCGACCAGGTGACACCCGAGCTTCGTCCGCCAAAGGCGGGCCTCGCGACGACAGAGGTCACTGAAGTGCGTAGGGTTTGCGGTGTCCGTCGCACGCCGGCGAGGTGGGTGAGGCAGGGCGGGCTGTCGAAACTGCTGTTCCTGATGCCCCTGCTGTTCGTCTTTGGCGTCTTCTCGTGGTATCCAATCGTCCGACTGGTGACGATGGCGCTGCAGCACACCAACCTTGTGCAACCGGCAATCTGGGTGGGCCTCTCAAACTTCTCCAAAGTCGTCCATGACCCGTTGTTCCCCATTGCGGTCAAAAACACGGCAGAGTTCGCAGCGCTTGCGCTCGTCTTCGGTTATCCGGTGCCCTTGATCATGGCGGTGTTAGTCA